>URJU01000023.1 GCA_900548315.1 uncultured Coprococcus sp.
GCCTTATCGTCGGCAGCGTCAGATGTGTATAAGAGACAGCTATAGTATAATTATAAAAAATATGGCTATAAATTTATGCAACTATCCTCTATTGGTTTCTTTGCTTTTCATAGAAACAAGAGGAGGAAGGTTTGTATGGGAGAAAAGGATATAACAGAAAAGATACTGGCAGATTATAATGATGTATTTGCAGATATAGTAAATGTATTGTTGTTCGGTGGAAAAACAATTGTTGATGAGAATATGCTGGAGAGCATAAAGGATAAAAGCCAGTATAAAACAGATGGTGAGATCCATCAGGAAGAGCGCGATGTATCAAAGGTTCTAAAGGGTAAGAATGTACATATAGCGTTTATTGGATTTGAACATCAGACGGATGTAGATTCAAAGGAGGCTCTCCGTGTTATAGCATATGATGGTGCTGCATATAAAAGGCAATTGTTGGTAAAGGGTGGAGAAATGTACCCGGTTGTTACAATTGTGCTTTATTTCGGACAAAAAAGATGGATAAAGGGGCGGTCTCTCTACGATATTCTTGATATAACGGATGAGTGGAAACTATATGTCAGTGACTATAAAATAAACATTTTTGAGATAGCTTATCTTACACCGGAGCAGGTGAAAATGTTTAAAAGTGACTTTAGGATTGTTGCCGATTATTTTGTGCAAATGAGGATCAACAAAGATTACATACCATCCAAAGAGACTATAAAACATGTTGACGAGGTGTTAAAGCTCATGAGCGTATTGACGCAGGACGAAAGATTTGAACAGGCGCAGGCGAACGGAAACAAAGGAGGTTTAAAAAATATGTGTGAAGTACTTGATAGGGCGGAAGCCAGAGGAATATCTATAGGCGAGGCGCGAGGAGAATTAAAGGGTGCAGTGAGGGCATATTTGGATGTGAAGGTTCCTATAGAAGAGATAGCGAAGAAACTGAACATATCAGTGGAGGAAGTCCAGAAGATAGCCGACACATTATAGGAGATGAACATATATGCAGTTACACACACTTATATCTTCGGAAAATGGTCCGATCATACTCTGGGTCATGTACCCACACAGGGGAGATGAACTGGAGCATGCAACGGATTCTATCAGAGAACTGGTGGTAGAAGAACAGTTTACACTTGTTGCGATACAGATAGATGACTGGGACAGGGATCTTTCACCGTGGAGATCGGATGAGGTCGATGGATCATTTGCCGGAGAGGCGGGACGGACACTGGATTATATAGAACAGCAGGTCGTACCGCAGTTGGATATTCAAAGCCGGGCGAACAGACCTCTTTATATCATGGGATACTCGCTTGCCGGGCTTTTTGCACTTTGGGCAATGTATCAGACGGATATATTTGCCGGATGTGCCACATGTTCAGGTTCAATGTGGTATCCGGGATTTGTGGAATATGTAAACAGCCAGCCAACACTTGCGAATAAACGTATATACATCAGCCTCGGCGGCAAAGAATCGCGGACATCCGACAGGCTGATGTCAACTGTGGCGGATCGGACAAAGGAGATTTGCGACCTGCTGAAGAAGGACAACGATGTGATATATGAGATAAATCCAGGTGGGCATTTTGCCGATTCCGGGAAGAGGCTGGCGAAGGCTGTGAAGTGGATAGGGAAAGCAAGAGAATAACCCAAAGCACAGGAGAGCACATATATACAATCGTTCACTGGCAGAACGATACGAGGCATAACATATACCGGATAGATATATATTTTTATCGGAATAGATGATAATATATGGGGCAGACATATGGAGTAGATAGATTAATGGCAGACACGATCCGGTAAGTATATGTAGTGAAAAATCAGACCGTGGTAAGCCGGAAAGAAGGGCAACATGGGTAAACAGACAAAGAAAAAGAAAAGCACAGGAGCGGCAAAGGAGATATTTGCAAAGCCCCCAGGAAGGCTCGGCAAATGGAATGTGATAGCATTTGCAGTGCTTGTTGTGGGAGAGCTTATATACTATTATGCGGCAATACCGGCGATCAGCATACAGAGTACAAGTTTCTGGGTATGGCTTATCATTTCAGCAGCATTGGTTGGTTTTTGTACACTTGATTTTACAGTGGAGAGCAACGCTGACAGGAGTGTCGCAACGAAGGCGACAAAGCCGGTGGCATGGATAATAGTAATAATGATAGCGGTCGGACTTATCATGGTGGCGGCGTCATCCAAACTGTTTTGTGCATCGAAATACGCAAGTCTCATCAATATAGAGGATGGAGATTTCCAGACAGATATCCCGGAGAGCAGGCAGATAAATGACATTGCGCTGATGGACACAAGCACAGCGAGGATCATAGGTGAGAGAGCCGTCGGTTCACTCTCGGAGGTGGTCAGCCAGTATGAGGTCAGCGGCAATTACAGCACTATAGATTACAATGGCGCGCCGATGAAGGTCGCAGCACTCAACTATGCGGGTTTCATCAAATATATGAACAACAGGAAGAATGGAATCCCGGGTTATGTTCTTGTGGATCCTGTAAAGAATGAGGCACACTATATACAGACTGAAAAGCCTATAGTGTATTCACCTTCAGCGTATTTCAACAAGAACTTGTACAGACATGTCCAGATGGCTTATCCGACATATATATTTGAAGGTTTCTATCTGGAGCTCAATGACGATGGCAATCCGTATTACATCTGTCCGGTTCTTGAGTCGCATGCAGGACTCTTCGGTGCAAAGGATGTAAAGGGCGTGGTTATATGCGATCCGTGTACGGGCGATACAGAGTACCATGAAGTCAGTGATGTTCCACACTGGGTGGACCGTGTATATGATGGCGACCTGGTGTGCCAGAAATACGACTGGTACGGCGAACTCTCAGGCGGCTACTGGAACAGCGTATTTGGAAACAAGGGCTGCAAGAGGACTACGGATGATTATGGTTACAAGGTTATGGACGGCGATGTGTGGGTATATACAGGTGTCACATCGGTAAATGGTGACGAGTCCAACATAGGATTTGCCCTGATGAATCTCCGGACAGGAGAGAGCAAATATTACAAAGTAGCAGGTGCAGAGGAATACTCAGCCATGGCGTCGGCAGAGGGACAGGTACAGCATCTTGGTTATAAGGCATCCTTCCCATCACTCATCAATATCAGCGGAATACCAACCTACATCATGGTCTTAAAGGACAACGGTGGCCTGGTAAAGATGTATGCACTTGTCGATGTGGAGAAGTACAATATTGTAGCTACAGGCACTACCCAGAAGGACGCACTTGCGGCATACAACAAGCTGCTGGCAGAGAACGGACTTAAGAGTACGCAGAGCATGACGGACGATATACCAAACAGACAGATCACGGTAGCTGATATCAAATATATCAACATGGATGAGACGACATATGTGTATATCACGGATGAAAACGGCAATGTATACAAGCAGGATTTCTCAGAGAACGAGGAGCTGATATTTATACAGAGCGGAGATAAAATAAAAGTATTTTATCAGGAATCAGACAACGGAATAAATGACATAATATCTGTTGAGAGATAGATTTATTCACTGAATAAAGGCTCTCCCTGTGATAAACAGGGGGAGCTTTTTGCATTATAATATGGTATTATAGAAATATCTTATTGAGAATAAATCTATATAACTGATTAATTATGATTGACAAGGAGGTTATTATCATGGATAAAAAGGCAATCTACAGTTTATCATACGGGATTTTCATGTTGTCCACAAAGCTGGGTGACAAGGCAAATGGCTGCATCATCAACACTTGTATACAGGTGGCGAACAATCCAACGCGGGTTGCGATATCGGTTCTCAACACGAATTACACATGTGATCTGCTCAAGGAGAGTGGTGTGTTTGCCCTCAGTGTACTTGACGAGCAGTGTACATTTGACTCGATAAAGCACTTCGGTTTCCAGTCGGGAAGAGACGTGGACAAATTCGAAGGAATAAAGATGCCGGAGGATGTCAACGGAATCCCTTACATGGGCTGGTATGCCTGTGCGGTTATCAGTGGCAAGGTAGTTGAGAGCCATGATCTCGGAACGCACACGTTGTTCATCGCGGAGGTGATTGATGCGAAGATGCTGTCAGACAAGGCTCCTCTCACATATGCTGATTATCAGGCACATGTAAAGCCAAAGGCAGACAAGCCTCCTAAGACAGATAAGAAGATAGTGGGATGGCGCTGCAAGATATGTAACTATGTATATGAGGGAAGTGAGCTCCCGGCAGATTATGTATGTCCTCTGTGTGGACACGGAGCAGACGACTTTGAACCTATATATGAGTAATGTAAGATATGCCGTTATCGGCAAAGAATGAACGTTTTCAAATCTTGAAAAAGTTGATTTCTTGCCGGTAACGGCATATACTATCTATATACAAAACACTGTGCAGATGATAAAAGCCCATTGCGTAAAAGGAGGGATTTTCATGGGTTATATTTCAGTTGCAGAGACTGCAAAAAAATGGAATGTGTCAGAACGAACCGTTAGAAATTACTGCGCTCATGATAAGATTCCTGGGGCTTTTCTGACGGGAAAGACGTGGAATATACCGGATTCTGCGCAGAAACCAATGCGTCAATCTGCGGGAGAAGAGAACCGGGATCTGCTGACTGTGCTGAGAGAAGAGAAAAAAAATGGAATTAAAGGTGGCATTTATCATAAGATACAGGTGGATCTCACTTACAATTCCAATCATATAGAGGGCAGCAGGCTCAGTCATGATCAGACACGGTATATATATGAGACAAATACTATAGGCGTGAGTGATCAGACGATAAATGTTGACGATATAGTCGAGACGACCAATCATTTCAGGTGTATAGATCTGGTGATCGATGATGCAAAGAACTTATTAAGTGAGAAAATGATAAAGGAGCTGCATTTGATTCTCAAGAATGGAACTCAGGACTCACGAAAAGAATGGTTTGCGGTTGGAGATTACAAGAAAGTTCCGAATGAGGTGGGCGGTCATGATACGGCTTTGCCGGAAGAAGTTCCAGAGAAAATGAAAAATCTCCTTGCAAGATACCGCAAGCTCAATGAAAAGACACTAGATGATATTCTGGATTTTCACCATGAATTTGAAAGTATTCATCCGTTTCAAGATGGCAATGGCAGGGTTGGCAGGCTGATATTGTTCAAGGAGTGTCTGAAATATGATATAGTTCCATTTATCATAGATGAAGATCTCAAATGGTATTACTATAGAGGACTTTCAGAATGGAATAGAGAAAGAGGATATCTGCGGGATACCTGCCTTACTGCGCAGGATAAGTTTAAAAAGTACCTGGACTATTTCAGGATACAGCACAGAGATTAAAATAATGGAGAAAATTATGGACAGAGAAAGAATGATGAAGAACGTAGCAGAGATATTCAGCCGCGGTGCGGTGGACAAGAATCTTCCGGCATGGGTAAATATGCGCCATGCCTGGAAAGCAAATGATGCGGCGAGAGACAGAGGACTTGAATATCCGGCAAATGTTGTACAGATAAAGAATCTGGATTACAAAAAGGAGCTTGATGAGGTCCGTTTCAATGAGCTGATTGAAATATGGAACAAAGGTGTAGAGAGAAACATTATATTCTTTGCCGATTCCGGGGATGCCGCAGAAGTGGATTCTACAAGCTATACATCCAACAGCTACATGGATATCTGCGTTCCAATATCGTATATGACAGATGAAAACAGAAAATATTCGGTGATAGTGAGCGTGCATGGCGGAGGCTGGTTCTATGGTGACAAGGAACTGTACAGCCACTATTGCTGCCTTCTTGCGGAGCACGGGTATGTGGTGGTGAACTTCAACTATAGATTGTCACCGCAGAACAAATATCCTGCTGCTATAGAGGATGTGGCGTATCTCATTCGGTATATCCATGAGAATGCGCAGACACTTGGAATAGACATTGATAATTTCTATATGGTCGGTGATTCGGCGGGGGCACAGCTCACGACAAATTATTGCATCATAGCATCAAACAGCGATTACAGGGCAAAGCTTGATTTCTTCACATATGATCTATTGCCTAAGAAGGTATGCCTTAACTGTGGTGCATACAAGATGGCAGAAAGAAATGACAATATATCCGCATGGTATCTGAGAAATGATGTGGATGATGACCAGAATAGTGACGGAAAAACAAGTTCACACGACAAAGCTGAAAAATGTGAAAGTAAGAAAATAAGCCAGGCATATGCTGTGACTGAGGAACAGTACAAGCTGTTTATGGATCAGCTTGATTATATAAATGCTGATTTCCCGGAGGCGTATCTCATGTACAGTGTAAATGATGATCTGGCATCACATACAAAAGCGTTGGATGAGGTGCTGAACAAAGTTGTAGTTGCACATATCACAAAAGCGTATGGACAGAATAATCCTGACAGCGGCCATGTATTCCATATGAATATGTACAATCCAGAGGGAATACTCTGTAACGAGGATGAGTGTGCATTTATGAGATAAGCAGGATCAAACATGGTTAGTGTACTGTAAAAATTAGAGAACATTTACAGTGGTCAGGCAAAGAAACAGAAAAAATTTGCCGATGTGGCAGAATGTGAAAAAAACAGTTTGACAACATGCCCCCTGAATGCTATCCTAATAAAAATAGATAAAGGCAAAGACAGGAAGGAGTACTTAAGTCACTGTCACTTCAGAGAGTAGGCGTTTGGTGCGAGCCTATAGGACACCTTAAGGAAGCAGTCCCCGAGCTGTGACCGCGAAAGTTTTCCGGGTAGTGGTCAACGGAAGGTTCCACGTTATAGGAACAACGATAGTGATGGCTGTCGGCTGAGAGCAGGAACAAGTTCCTGAATTTAGGTGGTAACACGGACAAGAAAGTTCGCCCTAAGCATATTATAAGTATGCTTAGGGCTTTTATTTTGCGTTTTCAGGGTGACAAGCGGCTGCGATGCGCGAGCCTGTTCGCAGGCATCGAAGATGCAGAGTAATCTCGAAGAAAACGCAAGTTAAAACCAACAATCAGCAAACACAGACAACAAGGGATCAAGAGATATAAAGGAGTGTGTATCATGAGAAAATTCGAAAAATCATCAAAGCTTGACAATGTGTGTTACGACATAAGAGGTCCTGTTATGGACGAGGCAAACAGAATGGTGGCTGAAGGGGTAAATGTCCTCAAGCTGAACATAGGAAATCCTGCACCGCATGGACTTATGGCACCTGATGAAGTTGTCAGGGATATGGCATATAACCTCAGAGATACTGAGGGGTATTCAGATTCAAAGGGACTTTTCTCTGCAAGAAAGGCGATCATGCAGTATTGTCAGTTGAAGAATATTCCAAATGTGGGAATCGATGACATATATACAGGAAATGGAGTCAGCGAGCTTATCACCATGTCCATGCAGGGGCTGCTTGATTCGGGAGATGAGATACTTGTCCCGATGCCTGACTATCCGTTGTGGACGGCTTCTGTTAACTTGGCAGGAGGAACGGCGGTTCATTATCTTTGTGATGAGCAGTCCAACTGGTATCCGGATATAGAAGATATCAAGAAAAAGATAACATCAAGAACAAAAGGAATCGTAGTCATCAACCCTAACAACCCTACAGGAGCTCTCTATCCAAAGGAGGTTCTTGAGCAGATAGTTCAGGTTGCAAGGGAGAATGAACTTATCCTTTTTGCCGATGAGATATATGACAGGCTCGTCATGGATGATAAAGAGCATGTGGCTCTGGCTTCGCTGGCACCTGACCTTTTCACGATAAGTTTTAACGGACTGAGCAAGTCCCACCGAGTTGCAGGTTACAGAGTGGGCTGGATGTGTCTGTGCGGAAACAAGAGCAATGTAAAGGGTTACATAGAGGGACTTAACCTCCTGTCATCCATGAGACTCTGCTCAAATGTTCCTGCTCAGAGTATAGTTCAGACCTGCCTTGGCGGATATCAGAGTGCAGATGAGCTGCTCTTGCCGGGAGGAAGGATCTATGATCAGAGGGAGTATATCTACAAAGCACTCTGCGATATACCGGGAATAAGTGTGGTTAAGCCGGAGGCAGCGTTCTACATATTCCCGAAACTTGACAAGGAGAAGTTCAACATCACAAATGATGAACAGTTTGCTCTTGATCTTTTGAGGGATAAGCACATCCTCGTCACATGTGGAACGGGATTTAACTGGAAGGATCCGGATCACTTCAGAATAGTATATCTTCCGAATATGGAGATACTCAAGGCAGCAACAGCAAAGCTGGCTGATTTCCTGAGCTATTACCACCAGTAAATATAATATGCAGAATATATAGTAATTCCAGAACTTGGACATACCAGGTTCTGGAATTTGTTTTATTTGCGAGGGGAAGAAAAGACCGTAATCAAACAATAATTGTATACAATAATCATACAATTACATACATAAAAGACAATTTAATGTTAAAACGCAACAACAACGATAATAAAATATATAAATTGTCAAAAAATATGTTGACGATTTAGCGAGTATCATGTACAATAAAAATACATTAAAGAACAGCCATTTGAAAAAAGAAACAGATGGCACACCATAGATTGTCACCCGTGACACATAACATGTACGAAGTGTTTATGGAAACAGACTTCACGCATGGTGCGCAGGAAACAGAGATCCGTGGTACAAGTTCACGAAAGGAGGAGGTTCCGTTGGAGACAATTGAAGAACATTTTTATCATGATGGTAACTCAGAACTGGGAAGTTGTTTCCACACGAGATGCCTTTAAGATAAAAGCTTGAATCAGTCCATATGTAGATGCTGAATACAGCATGGTTGAAGTACAAAGGACGCAGGTATTTGATACCAGATTTGATCCATCGTGATTGTTCAAAACACAAGATATGAGTGGTGTTTCAAGGGCATCATGTCATATCACATATCGTAAGACTAGTGCTTATAAGAGGTTGGTACATATACAAATTCATGCAGTGCATGTTATGAGTAGATGCAGTTCGTACCCTGATAGTTGATATTCCGGTAAGTTTAATCTCTAGGCACATCGAATTTTTTCATAGATATTAAAAATATAAAGTGAAAGAATGAACGGCATGTGTGGAAACATTCAAGTATTTTAAAAGATACTTCAATATTTAAAAAATGAATAAACTAATATAAAGCCAGTTGGTATTATGCCAGCTGGCTTTTTTATGTATTAATTACAACGTGCGTTAAACCGCTGATTGCCCGCTCTGCGAGCCATAACAATCCGTGCGGCAACAAGAAACTAATATTAATTGCAAATAACTTAAATTATTGGCTAATACGGCATGCAAAAGCAATAAAAAACAACTTAAATATTCAGTAATTAATGACATGTTCAACAATTAAAAAATGAGTTAATATAAGTATATGTATAAATATTAATCACGAATTAGGCTGTTCGTGGTGAGTAAAGTGGAGGAATGTCACAAAAAAGAAAGGGTAAGGAAATATGGTGAGATTTAGAACAAGACTTGTTGCTGTGACATGTGCAGTTGCAATGGTTGGCTCATTCTGGGGAAGTGCAGGGGCAATAGTCTCAGCTGATGCATCAGAGCCGTCTGCGGAAATGGCGTGGAGCATCACTGCAGACAAACTGGTATTTGACACCGGCGCAGATGCCAAGTGGACAGATAAAATTTATGCCAGCAATGATGAAGGTACATACCCAGAGTTAGGCAGGATTGATGATGTGTCTGTGGGTAAAAAGGCTGTGCTCACGGCAAATGTAACACTTAATGGAGATTTTTCAGGATTGGATGGTGCGGAGGCTGCTGACGGAACGTATAATGTGATCCAGCTTTCCTGTGCGATCAAGACTGGCGATGGATGGACATACACCAAGTCTGATGATTATCCATTCCTTAAAGCGGAAAATTTTACAGATGGCAAGACACAGGTATCATTTGCATTTGATGTGGAGGATACAGGAGCTGCGAACGAGATAATATTCCAGTACAATTCAAACTCTGCATATACTGGAACAATATCAATATCTGATGTAGAGATTCAGAGTGATGATTCAGGAGAGGAGCCTGATGGTGGAGAAGAGCCAGGTGGCGGATCATCAGCAACAGGAAATGTGACAGGTGTGGCAGCACCTTCGATCACAGACAATACAGTATGGAGCAGTTCAGATGCAGTTCTCACATTTGACGCTGTTTCAGATAAGACATGGAAAGATAAAGCGTATGCCAGCAATGACTCTGATACATATGCTGAAATGGCGAGAATAGAGGGGGCAACTGTAGGTGAAAAAGTGAAACTCACAGCGACAGTTTCTCTCGACGGCGATATATCAGCGCTTGATGGTGCCGAGGCATCAGATGGATCGTACAATGCGATCCAGCTTGCTTGCGCTATCAAGACAGGTGACAGCTGGACATATGTCAAGTCAGATGACTATCCATTCTTAAAGAGTGAGAACCTTACAGATGGCAAGTGCAGCGTAGAGTTCAACTTCAACGGAGTTGAGGAGGGCGATGTACAGGAGATCGTATTCCAGTACAATGCCAATTCAGCATTTACAGGAAAGGTGCTTATAGGCGGAGTTGCCGTTGATAAGGTGGAGAGTGGCAAGAAACCGACAACATCAGAGACTGAGGCTGGAAATTTTGCAGATGCAAGCCTTGTGTTTGACACAGCGAGCGATGCCAAGTGGACAGACAAGGCATTTGCCAGCAATGATACAGAAAGCTATACAGATCTTCCTACAGTAGACAATGTCAAGGTTGGAGCAAAGGCAAAGCTCACAGCTACAGTTACACTTGATGCAGATGCAACGGGACTTGACGGCGCTGAGGCATCAGACGGATCATACAATGCGATCCAGCTTGCGTGTGCCATGAAGACAGGCGACAGCTGGGATTACGTCAAGTCAGGCGACTATCCGTTCATCAAGGCTGAGAACTTTGTCGATGGCAAGTGCGATATATCATTTGCATTTGATGTATCAGAGGTGGGAAATGTACAGGAGATCGTATTCCAGTACAATTCCAACTCAGCATATGCTGGCAAGATCACAATAAGCAACGTTAAGGTACTTGATGTTAAGGAGAGCAGCGGCGGACTTGAGCAGAGAGATCCTGCTGTGATCTCAGATCTCTCATCGGCTGAGGATTATGACAAGTGGAGCACAGAGGCCGGATATGCATACAAGCACGGCGATGCAGCCAACAAGGCCGGCACTGCCACACCTGACATATCATATGACAGTGCAAATGAGAGACTTAAGGTTTCTGTTGACTACTCAGCAGATTCAACTTCTTCATGGAGTGAGGCAAAGGTTAAGTGTGTTCCTACAGAGGCTATGGATGTGAGCCAGTACAACCAGCTCAGTGTGGATATCATCTACCCGGCAAAGCTCAAGGGAAGCAAGATCAAGTTTTTTGCAAATGGAATAATAAATAAAGATACTACCATCGATGATGATGCAGAGGATATCGGCGATGGATTAAAGAAGGTTACAGTTACTATGGGATTTACTCCGACAGATAAACCACTCACAGATGTGACAATAGGAATCATCGGAAGCAGCACAAGCTTCAAGGGCAATGTATATCTTGATAATCTTGTTCTGTCACAGGCAGATACAACGAAGGATTTTGTCGAGATAACAGAGACTCCTGGTGCTGGTTCACCAGCGGATCTTTCACAGATGCCATCATCAGTTAGAGTGAGCGATGCGAATGCAGCAGACAGTGCAAAGGCACTTGCGGCATACCTGAATACGCTCATGAACAGCGATCAGGTTCTGTTCGGACATCAGAATGATGTGAGCAGAAGCGTAAATCCACAGGCGTCACTCGGTGATGTATATGATGTGACCGGACAGGTCAGCGGTGTGTTCGGAATCGACTCACTGGCAGTTACAGGCTCGGAGGCAGGCGGTTCAGACGCGGCTTCGGCACTGGCAAACTCAGTGGCATACAGCAAGACTGCAGCAGCAAATGGTGCGATCGTGTCATTGTCAATGCATATGCCAAACTTCTCCAGCTCTAAGATAGTGAAGAATTTGGATGGAACATACAGTTTCTACGGATGTGATTTCTCAGAGTCCAAGGATCTGTCAAATGACATAGTAAAGCAGATTCTCCCAGGCGGAGAGTACAATGAGGTATTTACAGCTTACCTTGATGTGATCGCAGACTACGCATCACAGCTTCAGGCTGCCGGAATACCTATCATGATCAGACCATTCCACGAGAACACAGGAAGCTGGTTCTGGTGGGGATCAATGAACACAGCAGAGACATATAAGTCTCTCTACAGATATACCAAGGATTACATGGAGCAGAGCGGTGTACACAACCTTCTCTGGGTATACTCACCAAACGGACCTGTCACATCAGAGGCAGCTTACATGTCATACTATCCAGGCGATGAGTATGTAGATATCCTTGCATTTGACTACTACAACGATTACAATTCATACCCTGCAGCTGCAGACAACTCTTTCTTTGACAGTCTTGATACAACATGTAATATTGTGTCATCAATAGCTGCAAAGAGCGGCAAGATACCAGCCATCGCTGAGTGCGGTGTCAGAGTCATGAAGAAGGACGGTTCAGACAACGAGGGACTTCTCGTAAAGGGCAATCCGGTTGGAACAGAGGCTTCAGGAAAGAACTGGTATCAGGAAGTCAGCGACATCGCGAAGAAGAACAACATGCCATACTATCTTGTATGGGCCAACTTTGGAGATACCAACTTCTATGTTCCATATAAGTATGACGACACACATGGACAGGAGCTTATAAATGACTTCATAAAGTACTACAACAACGACTCATCAATATTCGGTGGAGATACAGGATTCTACAGTAACATGGGAACCCTTGCAGGAGTATCTGCAAATACATACACGGGCCAGATGGGTTACATGGTATATCCATTTGACAGAGATACCATCCTCAAGGCGACAACACTCAAGGCTGGTGTTAAGAATGCATCAAAGGTTCAGTTCATTATCAACAATCCTGATACAGGTGTTAAGCTTACACTCAACGCTGAGGCTGGAGCCGAGATTGCCGCTGCAGGATCAGAGCCAACACTTTACACGGCTGATCTTACAGAGAAGAATCTCAGCAAGCTTGGAAAGACAGACACAGCAACCATCACACTCTTGGCAGATGGCGAGCAGCTCGCACAGCTGTCACACATAAGCCTTGGAAAGGCCAAGGATAAGGCTCCTGCAAATGTCATCGAGGACTTCGAGTACTATTCAGGAAGCGACGGACTTCTGGATTCCACATACACATCTAACTCAGCCGCAGGATGCAGTTCAAGCTTCGTTCTTGACAAGACACATAAGAACGGTGGCACATACGGCGGCGCATTCAAGTATACGCTTGAGACAAATGGATCAGAGGTGTGGACAGGAAGGATTAAGTCAGAGCTTACAAACGATGATTTCTCAAAGTATAATGCGCTTGAGATGTGGGTACAGCCGGACGGTATGGGACAGAAGCTTGTGATCCAGATCACAGATGGAAGCGGCGAGGAATTTGAGGTATACCTCACAGATTTCGTAAAGGGAACAAAGGCACAGTATGTTACTATTCCATTCAGCTCATTCAAGGGTAAGAAGGGTGGTACACTCGATGCATCGGATATAGTCAAATTTGCTGTATGGTGCAACTCGATCGTGCCGGAGGATCACACTGGCAAGTGGACAGTTGATTCAACTATCTACTTTGATGGAATCCAGGCAGTGAAGCTCACGGATGATATGCTCAAGAAGAATCCTGTGGACAAGAACGGTCTTATCATAACAGATAAGTCGCTGGTTAAGAAGGATCCAGCTGATCCTGGAAAAGATGATCCGACAACAGAGGATCCAGGCAAGGATGATCCAACTACGGAGAATCCGACAACAGATGATCCGACAACGGAGAATCCAACCACAGAGGATACCGGTAAGGATGACAAGACTACAGAGGCAGCCACAACAGCTGATGGAAGTACAAATGGCAAGGGACAGAATGCGGTGAATACCGGAGATAAGTCTCCTGTAGATATATTATTCGCGATAATGATAGCATCGCTTGTCATGGCTGGTGCGGGTTACATCGTTATCAGGAAAGAAAAAAGATAATACTCATTTTTAGCCATACTAAAAAGCCCCACTGTCGGTGATGAAAGTCATCGGCAGTGGGGCTTGATTTTGTTTTGCGTTCTATTATTTTATCTGTGCTGCAATGGTATTGTCGGCACGTCTTTTCTCGACAAGTTTCTCAACAGGTGTTGTGAGATACATTATGGACAGCATCAGTGTACAACAGAACCATATGATAGGCTCTGTGATGGTTACTCCAAGGTAGCCAAGTCTTGGTGTGAGTATCATAACGGCAAGGATCTTTCCCACCATCTCTATGGTAGATGAGAGTACAGGTATGATCTTTCTGCCCATTCCCTGCATGGCACATCTCAGGACGAACAGAGGTCCGAGTACATAGAAACAGGTTACACCGATGCGGACATACCGCACAGCCGGATCGATTATCGCACTATCAGCAGTTCCAGCGACAAGTCTGATCAGGGCAGGGCTGAGCAGCCAGCCAAATACAATCATGACTGTGGTTATGATAGAGTTTATGATGATCGCGGCACGGACACCCTGGTGTACTCTTTCGTATTTACCTGCACCCATGTTTTGGCTTACATATGTTGTCACAGCATTTCCTACTATATAAAGCATGAACATCAGGATATCAAATATTTTTCTCGCTGCGGTGTGAGCAGTCACTATATCAGTTCCGAGATTATTGATGGCTCTCTGCAGTATTACAGTACCTATATTTACGATACAGCTCATGAATCCCATCGCAAGAGCTGACTGGATAAGATCTGAGCGGTCGCTTTTTTCTACAGAATATTCATCCTTTTTAGGAATAAGATGTTTAGCCTTTATAATTATGTAGATAAGAGCCAGAATGCCCGCAAGTGCCTGGGATATGTCGGTTGCGATTGCTGCACCTCTGACTCCCATGTCAAATGTTCTTATGAACAAAAGATCAAGCACTATGTTGAGTACAACGGATATTCCAAGAAAAATAAGCGGTGTTTTACTGTCTCCAACTGCACGCAATATGTTGGCGCACAGATTGTACAGAGAGCAGAAGATTATTCCGGCGATTATGATTATCACGTAGCTTGCAGCCATATCAATTATGTCGTCCGGTGTGTTGAGGAGAGTCAATATAGGTTTGATAAATACCAGCCCGAGCACTGTCAATGCAATGGACGCTATGAGGGTCATCAATGCTGATGCTCCGATACACTGTCGCATTCGGTGGTAGTCTTTGGCACCATAGTATTTGGCTATGGGGATGGCAAGCCCCATGGTTCCGCTGTTGAGGAACCCTATCATCATATTGGAAATGACAGAGGTTGCACCTACGGCGGCGAGCGCCTGGGAACTCACATAATTGCCCACGATGGCAGAATCTGTAAAACTGTATAACTGCTGTGCAATCTGTCCCAGTATCATAGGGACTGCAAATAGCCATATGACCTTCATAGGCTTTCCGACTGTCAGATCTTTCATTGTGAAATAAACCTCCTTATTTGCTGTGTATATGATAATGCATATTTTTTAGCGCCTGATATTCGATTGTACAACAGTTCCGGATAAAGTCAATGTGGAATTTACGGAATTTTGAAGAAAAATGTTTTAATTTGTATTGTAAAATGTTATGTTAAAGTGTAACGATTAAAATAGAAGTAATTATGCATAATACAGTACAGACACAAATATAGAAAGAAATGGGTAATATGGAAGATAATAATAAAAAAAATAATAATCAGGACAATACAGAAAATAGTGGGAAGACAAAGCAGTACAATAAGAATAGCAAGAATGGTATTGCAGGGAATAAAAAAAGAAGAAACAGAAACAACCTGGAACGTACGATATTGTATGCGGTATCAGTCATACTTCTTGCTCTGGTGATAAGCCTTGCTGTGAAGAACTACAGGCTGAAGAGTAAGTTGGACAAGCTGAGCAGCAAAGAGACAGGAAGAGAGACCGTGGCAACAGGGACAACGGCTGGGAATACAAAGAAAGATAAGCTGGACAAAACAGATGCCAAAACTGAGAACACATCTCAGGATGAAGTGCTGAGCACTGAAACTGCGGTACCGCTTGTAGTTCAGGGGGATGTACAATATACAGATATAGAAGTTACACAGAATGAGGAGCAGGAAAACTATAACGGCGATGATCTCGAGGACAATGGGTATCCATATGCGATCAAGATAAACAGACAGGAGAATATAGTGACAGTATATACCCTCGATTCAAATGGATATTATACAGTGCCGGTAAGAGTTATGAGGTGTTCAGTGTCACCTGTAGGGGAGACACCGACAGGACTTTTCAATATACAGCTCAAATGGGAGTGGCTTGCACTTTTTGATGATTGTTATGGTCAGTATGTTTCACAGATAGACGGTGACACGTTGTTCCATTCGGTTCCTTATCTCGACACGACCAAGGACTCTCTTGAGACATGGGAGTTTAATAAACTTGGAACAGGTGCATCTCTGGGATGCGTGAGACTTTGCGTTGCTGACACGAAATGGATATATGAGAACTGCGAGTCGGGAACATATGTTGACATATTTGACAGCGATTATTATGGTCCGCTTGGAAGACCGGTGCCTGTGACAAAGCTTGAGAATACAGACGAGCAGGGATGGGATCCTACAGATATGGTGGAAGAGAATCCGACCACCGGTAAGGCGGTAATATATGGTGTGGAGAGTCATAGTATAAGTCAGGGGGAAAATTATGATACCATGGCTGGAGTTATGGCATTTAACTCCCAGAGGGAGGATGTGACAGACCAGATAAAGGTTGAAGGTTCTGTTGACAACACAAAGGTAGGAAAGTATAACCTCAAATACAGCTTTACCGATCAGGGTAAAGAAATAACAAAGAGTATTGTCATAACAGTTGAGGATGATGAGACTCCGGTGATCACAAGGATACCTACAGAGATAAAGATTGGAAATTACAGTGGGCAGAATGAGGAGCTGGCAAAGTTAGTTGCCTCATATATAACAGCCCATGATGGAGATACGATCATAAAGACTGCGGTGGCAACCGACGGAAATGGACATAAACTTGATGGAACAGATGTGTCAAAGATAACAGATGATGTCATATGCGTTGCAGTAGGTGAGGTTAAGACAGATGCCGGAACGTATTCCGTGGTATGCTGTGCAAGAGATGCTGCGGGCAATAGATCGCAGTATCACACGGTGAAGGTAACGGTAGTTAAGTAATCATACATGACGATGTAGAGGTGGATCAATGGCAGAGAAGAGGAGCACATTGTATGATCTGGAATCGGAGAAGATCAGAGAGAGGATAATAGTATTTGCCGCGGACACTGGTGGATATACACAGAAAGAAGTGTCACTCGAGGTTCAGGCATCTTTGGATGAACTGACAGAGCTTATAGGCACAGCAGGCGGCGAGGTTGTTGGAAGACTTGTTCAGAACAGAGATAAGATTGCAAATGACCTGTATCTGGGCAGAGGAAAGGTAGAAGAACTCAGGGATATGATACATGAACTGGGTGCAACGGGAGTGTGCTGCGATGACGAATTGTCGCCAGCTCAGTTGATGAACCTTCAGGATGCGTTGGATATAAAGGTTATGGACAGGACAATGGTCATACTTGATATATTTGCGGCACATGCTGGCAGCTATGAGGGCAAATTGCAGGTTGAGCTTGCACAGCTAAAGTTTAGGGCGACAAGACTCATAGGAATGAGAGATTCTCTATCAAGACTTGGGGGAGGTATAGGAACCAGAGGCCCGGGTGAAAAGAAACTTGAGATAGACAGGCGAGTTATAAGGGAACGGATATCCAGGTTGAAGGCAGAGCTTAGGACTGTGGAGGCACAGAGAACCCAGCAGAGAAAGCAGCGCCAAAGAAGTGCTGTTCCAGTGGTTGGAATTGTCGGTTATACAAATGCAGGGAAATCCACTTTGCTCAATGCTATGACTGGTGCTGGTGTACTCGAAGAGGACAAATTGTTTGCAACTCTTGACCCGACGACTAGGAGTTATAAGCTGCCAGGAGGCCAGAATGTACTGTTGACTGATACGGTTGGTTTTATCAGAAAACTTCCACATCATTTGGTGGAGGCATTTGGGTCAACTCTTGAAGAGGCAAAATACAGCGATGTGATCATACATGTGGTGGATGTTTCAGATGTGAACTGGGATAAGAATATCGGAACTGTGTACAATACTTTAAAGCAGCTCAAGATAGATGAGAAGTCTGGAAAGCCGGTTATAACGGTCTTTAACAAGATAGACAAGGTCGAAAAGGATGATCTGGTGGGGGTGCGTGATCTTAGAGCGGACAGAACGCTTTATGTCTCAGCTAGGACAGGACAGGGCCTTGATGAACTGGCAGCAGCGATAGAGGAGATACTTAGAAACCAAAAGACATACATCAGGCATACATTTGCCTATTCAGATGCGGGGCTCACAGGGCTTATACATAAGTATGGTGAGATTAAGACAGAGGAGTATCTGGATGATGGTATATTTATAGAGGGGTATGTTCCATCATCAATATTAGGAAGACTTGGACTTGGTTATGAGAACGATGATGAATATTAATAACTCTTAACAGTGACTTTCAATTACTTTATAGAGTGTAAAGGCACTGGAAAAATATTTATTTATTGTATATACTTATATAGATTATTATAGGAAGAAAAAATGGGGTTATACCCTATGCATGACAAAGAAAGGGAAATATCATGGGAGACAATGAAATGAATGGAACACCTGATGGAGTGAATTTCGATGGAAATACACCTGAAGGTGGAAATCAGCAGGCTGCTGTAGGACAGCAGACGAACCAGCAGTACACAGGACAGAATGGACAGCAGGCAAACCAGCAGTATGCCGGACAGTACGGACAGCAGATGAATCAGCAGTATGCCGGACAGTACGGACAGCAGGCAAACCAGCAGTATGCCGGACAGTACGGACAGCAGGCAAACCAGCAGTATGCCGGACAG
>URJU01000024.1 GCA_900548315.1 uncultured Coprococcus sp.
ATGCTGATATGGTACAGGAAAGTGATTATGCGGATTACGTGAAGGCGTTTGGCGGTGTGTATCCTGCACAGGAAGCTGGCATAGAAGATGGAGATACGGTCCTCAAGATAGGCGGAAGCAGTATAAAGAACTTCAGAGAGTTACAGATATACCTTGAGATCTATGGTGACGGATCACCGATTGATCTTGAACTTAAGCGGTCGGATGGAACTGTGTATGACACTACGGTATATCCGGTTAAGACAGATAATGGTTATAAAATTGGAATAATAGGCAGTGGAAATGTGCTTCCAAAGAACTTTGGCGAGCTGATGAAGTATTCAGCGTACGAGGTGCGATATTGGGTGAAGGCGACATTCCTGAGCCTCAAGCTCATCGTCACAAGACAGGTAAGTTCTGAGGATGTATCGGGACCTGTGGGAGTTGCAAAGAGTATGAATGATACATTCAATGAGGCAGCTAAGATAGATTTCTTTACCGTAGTGCTGAATTGGATGAACTATATCGTGCTGCTCTCGGCAAACCTTGGCATCATGAACATGCTGCCGATACCGGGACTCGACGGAGGAAGATTTCTATTCCTGCTCATAGAGCTTATAACCAGACGGAAGGTTCCGCGGGAAAAGGAGAATATAGTTACCGTGATAGGTTTTGTTCTGGTCATGATACTCATGGTAGTAATTTTGTTCAATGATATAAAGAATGTATTTTTTACTTAGCGTAGGCCATTTGCGCTGAAAAAGACAATAGAAATATAGTAGGAGGAAGACGCCGGTGCCGTAACGGTACTGGCGTTTATGGATATATGAAGACAAGAGAGATTCGTATTGGCGACAGAGTGATAGGCGGAGGAAATCCAATACTCATACAGTCGATGACAAACACTCACACAAGCGATGTGGAGGCAACGGTTGCCCAGATTCTGCAGCTGGAGAAAGCTGGCTGTGACATAATCAGATGTACCATAAATGATGAGGCAGCAGCCGATGCTGTTCCGGAGATCAAAAAAAGGATACACATACCACTTGTCGGAGACATACATTTTGACTACAGGCTGGCTATAAAGGCGATAGAGAACGGCGTTGACAAGATAAGGATAAATCCGGGAAATATAGGTGGTCAGCAGAATCTTGCCAAGGTCGTTGAGGCTGCAAAAAGAAGAGATATACCTATACGAGTGGGTGTAAACAGCGGTTCTCTGGAGAAAAATCTGGTGGAGAAATATGGCGGAGTGACTGCCGAGGGTATAGTTGAGAGCGCACTGGATAAGGTGCGCATGATAGAGGAGCTGGATTATCACAATATTGTTATCAGCATTAAATCTTCTGATGTAATGATGTGTGTGAAGGCTCATGAATTAATTGCGGATAAGACGGATTATCCTCTTCATGTGGGAATAACCGAGTCAGGCACAGTGACAAGAGGCAACATAAAGTCATCCGTGGGACTTGGAATAATACTGCATGAGGGAATAGGTGATACAATAAGAGTATCACTCACCGGAGACCCGGTGGATGAGATATTGTCGGCAAAGTTGATACTCAAAGCATTGGGACTCAGAACAGGCGGTGTAGAACTCGTATCCTGTCCAACCTGCGGAAGAACGGAGATAGATCTCATAGGGCTTGCGAATAAGGTAGAAAAACTTGTGTCTGACTATGATCATTTGAATATTAAGGTCGCTGTTATGGGATGCGTTGTGAACGGTCCGGGCGAGGCTAAGGAGGCAGATCTTGGAATAGCAGGGGGAAAGGGCTGTGGACTCCTGATAAAGAAAGGACAGGTTGTTGGAAAACTAAGCGAGGACGAATTTATACCGGCTCTCAAACGCGAATTAGATAATTGGAGTGAGTAGATTGAATAACAACGATGATTCAATTTTAAAACAGGAAAATATAGATGAGATATACGCACAGGAGATACAGGATGCCAGGGCATATGAGGCACAGATGTATGAGGAACGGTTACATGAGGAACAGATGCAGTCTCTCATGTACAGTGATGACGCAAACTGGCAGATCCAGGATGAACCTGTAGATGCAGGTGAAATAACGGATGACAGCAGACCGGTAGATGACAGCAAACCAGTGCAGGCAGAGCAGGACAGACAGTTGTTTTTTGATGTGTTTGAAGGTCTTGAGATGACAAGGGAGCTTGATGGTCTGTTTCGGGAAGAGGTATATGTAACCAGAGTTGTCATTATAGAGAGCAAAGAAATTTTGCAGGTCGATATAAGTTCAAGACATATAATAAGCCGTCCCAATATAGAAAAGGCTGAGGAGGAACTCAGAAGACATCTGTTTGGCAAGAGACGTTTCACAGTACAGATAATGGAGCACTATGATCTGTCTACGCAGTATAATCTTGAGGCTATAGTAAAGGCATATGAGAAGAGTATCCTCTATGACATCAGGTCATTCAGCAATGTCGGATACAGGTTGATATCCAGATCTATAGGTGATTGGTACTGTGATGAGGATGTTATCACGATAGCTATCGAGGACAGTAAGATTGCGCATATTCATGCAGACAAGATAAAGCATTACTTGGAGAAAATGTTCCAGGACAGATTTGACATGAGTGTGAATGTGGCATTTGAGTTTAATGAGGCGGATAAGGAGAAACTCCGCCGTGCTAGTGCCCTCGTGGAACAGCAGAAGATAGATGCTATCTTGAGCAATCTGAGAGATCATGGAGATATCATTGTAGATGGGCAGGCTGTGGGCAAGGAGCAGCTTGCAGTGAGCAAGAGTGCTGATAAGAAATCCGGAGAGCAGAAACCAGAGACAAAGCCAGCTGCATCCGCTGGAGATAATGGTCAGAAAACTAACGGCAAGGAGACATTTGGAAGAAGAAAGAGATATTCGGATGATCCAGATGTGTTCATAGGAAGAGATGTAGAAGGACAGCTGCTTGAGATATCAAGCATCAATGATGGTATAGGAGAGGTTGTCATCCACGGTCAGATCATGAGTACGGAGGAGAGAGAACTCCGTAACGGCAAGATCATCCTGACAGGATATATCACGGACTTTACTGATACCATAGGTTTCAAGATGTTCTGTAGCCCGGAGGACATGGAGGTTTACCGCGAAGAGATCCAGAATGGGAAGTTTTACAGGATGAAAGGACTCGCTGAGTTTGATACATATGCGAAGGAAGTTATGATATGCAGAGTACTTGGAATGAAACATATACAGGATTTCCGCGTGCCTCGAATGGATACATATCCAGAAAAACGAGTTGAACTTCACATGCATACCAAAATGAGTGAGATGGACAGCGTTGTAGACATAGAGACGATAGTCAAGCGTGCCAGCGACTGGGGGCACCCTGCCATAGCTATCACTGATCACGGTGTGGTTCAGGCGTTCCCTATAGCCAATCACACAAAGGGGCTCAGAAAAGATTTCAAGATAATATACGGTGTCGAGGGATACTTTGTAGATGATCTCAAAGATCTGGTCAAGAATTCCAGAAACCAGAGTCTTGATTCAGAATATGTAGTATTTGATATAGAAACGACAGGACTTTCCAAGAAACACAATAAGATCATAGAGATAGGTGCGGTCAAGGTGAAGGACGGCGAGGTTGTTGACACGTTCTCAGAGTTTATCAACCCAGGCGTTCCGATCCCATACCAGATAGAGCAGCTCACATCAATAAACGATGATATGGTAAAGGATGCACCTATGTATGATGTCATAGTTCCGAGATTTGTGGAGTTCTGCGGTGATGACATAGTGGTAGCACACAATGCATCTTTTGACACGGGATTTGTAAAGAAGAATGCGGAGGAACTGGGACTGAGGTTCGACAATACAGTTCTGGACACTATGACTCTCAGCCACATACTTTTGCCGGAGCTTGGCAAATTTACTCTGGACAGAGTGTGTAAGGAACTTAAGGTTGTCAATGCCCATCACCACAGGGCTATAGATGATGCAGAGGCTACATCAAAGGTGTTCTTCAAGCTCCTTGATATGCTGAAGGAGAGGGATGTCAAGACCATGGATGATCTGAATGTCCTCGGAAGTACGTCACCTGATGCCATAAAAAAGGACAAGACATACCATGGAATCATCCTTGCAAAGAATGAGATCGGCAGGGTCAATCTGTACAGGCTCATCTCTGAGTCACATCTTACGTATTTTGCGAGAAGACCGCGTATGCCGATGAGTCTCATCAACAAATACAGGGAGGGCCTGATACTGGGTTCTGCCTGCGAGGCGGGAGAGCTGTTCAGAGCCATCGTTGACGATGCTTCCGATGAAGAGATAGTGAGACTGGTAAACTGGTTTGACTACCTGGAGATACAGCCTCTTGGCAACAATGAGTTCATGACAAGGGATACTAGAAATCCAAAGACCATGGACGATCTGATAGAGTACAACAAGAGGATAGTGGAGCTTGGCGAGATGTTCAACAAGCCAGTTGTCGCTACATGTGATGTCCATTTCCTGAATCCGGAGGACTATATATATAGAGCGATAATCATGAAGAGCAAGGGATTTGACGATGCGGACATGCAGCCGCCACTCTACTTCAGGACAACGGAGGAGATGCTGGCAGAATTCCAGTATCTTGGAAGTGACAAGGCACGAGAAGTAGTCATAACCAACACCAACATGATAGCTGACATGGTGGAGAGGATTGAACCGGTGAGACCTGATAAGGCACCGCCAATAATCGAGAATTCGGATCAGACACTTACTGATATATGTTACACGAAGGCGCATGAGATATATGGTCCTGAGCTTCCACCGCAGGTTCAGGAGAGACTGGACAGGGAGCTACACTCCATCATCTCAAATGGATTCGCGGTTATGTACATAATTGCACAGAAACTTGTGTGGGATTCAAATGACCACGGATATCTGGTTGGTTCGCGAGGTTCGGTCGGCTCTTCATTTGTCGCGACAATGGCCGGTATCACGGAGGTTAATCCTCTGTCGGCGCACTATATATGTCCGAAGTGCCATTTTGTAGATTTTGACTCGGAGCTTGTAAAGTCGTATTCAGGAATGAGCGGATGCGATATGCCGGACAGAGACTGTCCAAAGTGCGGAACTCCACTCATAAAGGAGGGACACGATATACCATTCGAAACCTTCCTTGGATTTAACGGAGACAAGGAGCCTGATATCGACCTGAACTTCTCAGGAGAGTATCAGTCGAAGGCACACGCATACACCGAGGTTCTTTTTGGTAAGGGAAAGGCGTTTAAGGCTGGTACTGTAGGCGGTGTCGCGGAAAAGACAGCATTTGGATATGTGTACAATTATTTTAAGGATCACTCCAAAGAAGCCCTGCTGGCAGAGGCTAAGGCATCCGGAATGGATGAAAAGGCTGCCAAGAAGTATGCCGAGGAGAACGCAACGGTGACAAAGAGGAGATGTGAGATGGAGCGTCTTGCTCTAGGCTGTACAGGTGTCAGAAGGACCACCGGACAGCACCCGGGCGGTATGATAGTTCTTCCGAGACATGAGGAGATATATTCATTTACCCCTATACAGCATCCGGCAAATGATGTGACATCGGATATCATCACATCACACTTTGAGTACCATTCCATTGATCATAATCTGCTGAAACTCGATATCCTTGGACATGATGATCCGACCATGATCAGACGTCTGGAGGATCTGACGGGACTGGACGCCACGAAGATAAGACTTGATGACAAGGATGTCATGGAGCTATTCCACAGCACGAAGTCTCTGGGAATCACCCCGGAGGATATCAACGGAATACCGCTTGGAAGTCTGGGTGTACCGGAGTTCGGAACTGACTTTGCCATGCAGATGCTTATAGATGCAAAGCCTACATGTTTCTCAGACCTTGTGCGAATAGCAGGTCTGGCACATGGAACCGATGTATGGCTGGGCAACGCGCAGGAACTCATCAAGTCGGGCAAGTGTACCATATCGACAGCCATCTGCTGCCGTGATGATATCATGGTGTATCTGATACACATGGGACTTGATGCCGGACTTGCCTTCAACATCATGGAGAAGGTTCGTAAGGGAATAGTTGCCAAGGGTAAATGTGACAAATGGGAGGATTGGAAGGCTGAGATGGCAGCCCACGGAGTGCCTGACTGGTACGTGTGGTCGTGTCAGAAGATCAAGTACATGTTCCCGAAGGCCCATGCTGCGGCATATGTCATGATGGCGTGGAGAATTGCATGGTTCAAGGTCAATTATCCGCTTGAGTACTATACGGCATTCTTCAGTATCAGAGCTGATGATTTCAGCTACGAGATGATGTGCTTTGGCAAGGAGAGAGTTCTCTTCCATATCAATGAGATAAGCAAGGTGGACAAGAACAAGAGATCAGCCAAGGACGAGGGCAAGCTCAAGGATCTGAAGATAGTTCTCGAGATGTACGCAAGGGGCTACGACTTTGTCCCTATAGATATATACAAGGCGAAAGCCGACAGATTCCAGATAATAGACGGCAAGATCATGCCATCCTTTGCATCCATAGAAGGAATGGGAGAGAAGGCTGCCCAGCAGCTCTACGAGGCAGCTCAGAAGGGACCGTTCCTCTCCAAGGAGGAGATAAATGAGCGTGCAAAGATAGGCAAGGGAACCATCGAGAAGATGAGCGAGCTTGGAATCTTGGACGGAATGCCTGAGACAAATCAGCTTTCACTGTTTGACTTTATGTAACATAGAAACCATGCTTAATAAGGGCAGACAAAAAACTTACAAAATATATAAAAAAAGTGCTTGCATTCTTGTTCCGTTTCTGTTATATTAAACAGGTCGCAAGCGTAGCGGCAAGATACAAGCACTTATGGTTCGTTGGTCAAGCGGCTAAGACGTCGCCCTCTCACGGCGAAAACAGGGGTTCGATTCCCCTACGAACTGCTAAAAGCTGAAATCATTATGATTTCAGCTTTTTTTTGTGTTGCGCGCCATGGGCGCGCTATCCAGAGCAAAACCAAACAAAAGGAGTGCATGCCCTTTATATGTAAAATCTATGTAAAAGGTGCCTGACCCCATATGCCAGACCCCTTTGTTTGGCGGACAGAGATCACATATAATTCTACACATTCTCTGCAATCTTGGTAACGCCCACATATATCTGGGAAATCTTATACCATGTTTTGTAATCCGTTACACCCGTTGCCGGAAGATTGAATATCTGTTGGAAGTTCTTCACGGCATCTGCAGTGTTCTGACCATATACCCCATCTACCGCTATGGAGCCAATAGCAGGGTAGTTTAGTGCTATACGGGCAAGTTGGCGCTGCAGCTGATCTACCTTGTCGCCGCTTGAGCCTAAGGTGAGATCATAGCCGGGATAGGATGAGGGGATTCCCGATATTGTCTCAGAGGTGTTGATGTAAAGATTGTCTCCGTAGTAGTAGCGAAGGATCTGGATGGCGGAGAGTCCGTCATCGGCCAATGATTTTGACCCCCACTGGGTCATCCAGCCGGGACAGGACACACGTCTGCCATCGCAATACTGTGTGAACAGAGGCTGTGTGACGTTCGGTTTTGAAAGATAACTTGCGAACATCTCATCTACTACTTGGGATATATTTTCAAATATAGTAGCATTGTATACCCATTTCTGGTCAAATGCCGTGTTGCTGGTTATGGTGAAGTCATAGCCTTTACCCCGATACCATTCCGTGTACACTCGGTTTAGGGTAAATGACTGTATCGCAAGAACATTTGCGCGGATAGCGGCATCGGGCCAGGTTGAATATATCTCATTGCAGGCAACGTTCTTTATGTAGTCTTTATATGGGACATAGTAATCTTTGGCGGTGGAGTCTGTCGGCGTACCGTCATGGACAACGATCGTCTCAGGGACAACAACACGGCTCAGAACTATGCCGCCGGATGGATTCACAGGTTTTATCATGTCCTCGGCAATCTTTGGAGGATACTGTTCCCAGAGAGTATGCGCATCAAGAACAGTTGGAGAGTCCGGACTTCCGTCCTCGGGGGTGAGCTCAATGTTCTGTATTCCATTTTCACCGGAGAAGATCTGCACTCCGGATATAAAGCGCTCATTGTAGCCTGGGGCATTTACCAGGACGTTGTATTCAGAATAGGGTTGGTTATCGCTCGGCTCCAGACTGTAGGATACATCAGGAGCGGGAAGTTTCTCATCGATCACGATGCCGTTTTCATCGGTGACAAATTCTTCGGAGACCGAATCAGGCATCCCGGTGGGGCTTATATACACAGATGCACCTTGTACAGGGAAGAAATTGTTGTTGGTAATTTGAATTTTTAGTGAACCAACGTTATTTGTAATTGCCATTTTCTATTTCCTCATTTATAATTCTATTCGTAACTGCCGCATGAGAGGGCAGTTATTTCACTACAATATATGCAGATTATTTTTATATATTCGGAAGGAGAATCGATATGGCATATTTCCCAATGTACATAAATCTTGAAAATAAGAAGGTTATCGTCATAGGCGGAGGAAAAGCGGCACTCAGAAAGATCAATTCACTGCTTTATTTTGGTGCAAAGATTGCGGTTATTGCGCCAAAGGTGTGTGATGATATAAAGGCTATCAAGGGGATAAATGTTCATGAGAGCAACGTGGCTCTCGATATTTTGCAGAATGCAGATATAGTTGTGGCAGCGACAAGACGCCCGGAGATCAATTCCAAGATAGGCAAATACTGCAATGACAATGGCATCATGGTAAATGTGGCAGACAATAGAGAACTCAGCAGTTTCCTTTTCCCAGGTGTGATAGTCAGAGGTGATCTCGTGGTGGGAGTCACAACCGGAGGCAACAGTCAGGCAGTTTCGAAGCAGATAAGGAACATGATAGATAGGATGATTCCTGAGGAGTATGAGATCTTGACAAGGAAGATGGGGGCGTACACAGAGCTTGCAAATGTAAATATAAAGTCGCCGGCACTCAGGGAGGAGGCGCTTGATGAGCTAGTCAAGACGGCGCTTTCCAACAAATGTGTTCTGGATGACAAGAAGGCAAACAAGATACTTGATAAATATTACCGTGAGGACACAGCCAGACGAAATGGATGATTGGTCGGGCTTATCTGTGTATATAGCGGAGATATTGTCATATTTACAAGGGAAAATCCGTATTTATCCGCATATTTGTTGATATTTGCACTTGAATTATCTGATAATTATGATACAATAAACACGATTGTTATAGTATGCAGCATGAGAGTGGGCTTTGGCCCACTCTTAATTGTTGTAAAGGTCTTATAAGAGAAAGGTGGTCGTATTACGAAGAGAGCAGATATTGAGGCAAAGACAGTTGAACTGGTAACTCCGATCATTGAGGCAAACAACCTTGAGCTTGTGGATGTGGAGTACGTGAAGGAAGGCAGTGATTATTATCTGAGAGTGTATGCTGACAAGGAAGGCGGCATCACGATAAATGACTGCGAGATAGTAAACAGGGCATTGGGAGACCTTCTCGATCAGGAGGATTATATCAGTGATGCATATATACTGGAGGTAAGTTCACCGGGACTTACAAGACCACTGAAGAAAGAGAACGATTTTAAGAGAAGTATTGGTAAGGTAGTTGAGATCAAGACATTTGTCAAGATAAATGGTGCAAAGGAGTTTGAGGGTGTGCTTAAGGCATATGACGACGCTACGGTTACCATAGAATTCGAGGATGAAACAGAAGTTACAATATCAAGAAAAGATATTTCTATGATACGTTTAGCATTTATATATTAGGAGGATAAAAAGGTGTCAGAGATCATTGAAGCATTGAATCAGCTGGAGAAGGAGAGAAACATAAGCAAGGATGTACTGCTTGAGGCTATTGAGAGATCACTCAAGACAGCCTGTAAGAAGGATTTCAATACAGACGAGAACATAACGGTTTCACTTGACAGAGAGACAGGTGAGTGTCATGTGTATGCTGCAAAGGAAGTTGTTGATGAGGTTGAGAACCCATCATTCCAGATATCTCTCAGCCAGGCGAAGATGTTGAACAAGAGATACGAGATCGGTGATACAGTCAACGTTGAGATAACAACAAAGAACTTTGGGAGAATCGCAGCACAGCGTGCGAGAAACGTCATAGTCCAGGCTATAAATGAGAACGAGAGAGCGGCAATATATGATCACTTCCATATGAAGGAGAAGGATATTGTCACAGGTATCGTTGAGAGACAGGTAGGAGACAGTGTGAACGTAAGCCTTGATGATAAGACGGAGGCTGTTCTTAAGCCATCTGAGATGATCGAGGGTGAGACCTATGAGAGAGGCGACAGGATCAAGCTTTATGTGACTGAGGTCAAGAAGACCAACAAGGGACCAAAGA
Source organism: uncultured Coprococcus sp. (assembly GCA_900548315.1). Taxonomy (GTDB): domain Bacteria; phylum Bacillota; class Clostridia; order Lachnospirales; family Lachnospiraceae; genus Coprococcus. Next base: position 10,300 of record URJU01000024.1, read on the forward strand.
TTGTGGTATCAAGAACTCATCCTGAACTTGTGAAGAGACTTTTTGAGAAGGAAGTTACAGAGATCGCGGATGGCGTGGTTGAGATCAAGAGTTTTTGCAGAGAGGCTGGCTCAAGATCAAAGATTGCAGTATGGTCAAATGATGATAACGTTGATGCTGTTGGAGCATGTGTAGGAGTAAACGGTGACAGAGTAAATGCTGTTGTCGCTGATTTAAATGGTGAGAAGATAGATATTATTCCTTGGAGTGAGAATCCAGCCGAGTTCATATATAATGCACTCAGTCCATCAGATGTTGAGGATGTATCGGTTGACCTTGACGAGAAGAGTGCATTTGTCGTTGTTCCGGATACACAACTTTCACTCGCTATTGGCAAGAAGGGTCAGAACGCAAGACTTGCAGCAAAACTCACAGGATATAAGATCGATATCAAGAGCCACTCAAAGGCTGAGGAGATGGGTTACTTCAACGAGCAGTCGTCAGATGATGATGATTATGACAAGAATTTTGATCCATACGGCAACGATGAAGATTATTATGATGAGGTTGACGATGATAAAGATGCCAAGTCAACTTCAGTTGACATAGATGAAACTGATGACACAGGCGTAGAAGAGTAATCATTTACATTTGATTATGACACTGCGATGCATATGTCCGGAGAGCCCGGACGGCACATGAAAAGAAACAGGGAGTGATGAGATGGCAAAGAAGATACCTCTGAGGCAATGTCTTGGATGCCGGGAGATGATTCCGAAGAATCAGCTTATTAGAATAGTCCGCAGCAGTGATGGAAAGTTTGCAGTTGATGCTACAGGAAAGCTGAGCGGCAGAGGCGCATACATCTGCAGGAAGACAGACTGTCTGAAGAAGGCGGTCGGAAGTAAAGCCCTTGAGAAGTCTTTCAAGGTGAGCATACCTTCTGAGGTTTATGAACAATTAGACAAGGAGCTGAGTGATATTGAAGAACAATAAGGTATACTCGACTATTTCTTTGTGTGCCAGGGCAAGAAGGCTCTGCAGCGGTAATTTTTCAGTAGAAAGAGCGGTAAAGACTCAGAGTGCATATGTTGTGATCGTGGCAAAAGATGCCTCTGACAATACAAAGAAACTTTTCGATCAGAAGTGTGACTACTATGGAATTCCCTATTATGAGTACGGAACCAAGGACGAACTTGGAAAGTATACCGGAAATGAAATGAGAACATCGGTAGCTATATTGGACGAAGGTTTTGGCAATCAGATCATAAAGTATATGAATGTAAATGAAAATATGGAGGTGTAACATTTGGCAAAAATCAGAGTACACGAATTATCAAAACAGTTAAACATTTCAAATAAAGATATAATAGATACCCTCGGTGCTAAGGGAATAGAGATCAAGAGTCATATGTCTAATCTGGATGACTCAATGGTGGACATAATCAAGTCAAAGTTTGGTGGATCAGGAAATGCACCAAAGCAGCAGGTTAATACTGAAATTCCAAAGCAGGAGAGCAAGCAGGAACCAGCAAAGCAGGCTGTAAAGCCTCAGGCAGCAAAGACAGAGGCACCAAAGCAGCAGCCAAAGACTGAAGCACCAAAGCAGACCCCGGCAAGAGAAGATAATCAGGCATCCAGACAGGGTGCTGGAAACCATGTTAGATTTGCCAGAGAGGATAAGAACAACGGCAAGATGAACAATAACGGTAACAGAGTTAGATTTAACAATGACAGACAGGGCGGAACAGACAGAGCTAGATTTAGCGGAGATAGGAATCAGGGGGATAGGAACCAGGGAGATAGACCAAGATTCAATAGAGATGGCGACAGAAATCAGGGTGACAGACCAAGATTTAACAGAGATGGCAGCAATCAGGGCGACAGACCAAGATTCAATAGAGATGGCGACAGAAATCAGGGCGACAGACCAAGATTTAACAGAGATGGCGGCAATCAGGGCGACAGACCAAGATTTAACAGAGATGGTGGCAATCAGGGCGACAGACCAAGATTTAACAGAGATGGCGGCAATCAGGGTGACAGACCAAGATTCAATAGAGACGGCGGCAATCAGGGTGACAGACCAAGATTTAACAGAGATGGCGCTAACCAGGGCGGAAGAGGATTTGGACGAGATGGCGGTAATCGTTTCAGCAATCGTATTAATGTGCCGTTTGGCAAGGATGATGAAGATGACAGCCCAGCACAGAAGAGAGCACCATTTAGAAGAGACCGCAAGGATTTCGATGCCAAGGAGATGCCAGGTAAGGATCTGAAGAGTCAGAACAGAGACAATTACAATAGAGATAAGAATAAGCCAAGAAAGGGCAGCAGAAGATCTCCTGAGGAGGTTGAGGCAGATATCAGCAGACTTGCAAAGAATGTCAAGAGCAAGCCTCAGAAGAAACAGCAGGCACCGCAGGAAGATCCTGATGCAATCAGAACAATCACACTACCAGAGGTAGTTACTCTGAAGGAGCTGGCGGATGCGGTAAAAACACCTGTCACAGCGCTCATAAAGAAACTTTTCCTCGCAGGAAAGATGGTTAATGTGAACTCTGAGTTCTCATTTGACGAGGCTTCAGAGATTGCTCTCGAGTACAACTGTATAGCTGAAGAAGAGGAGAAGGTAGATGTTATCGAGGAGCTCCTGAAGGAGGACGAAGAGGACGAGAGGGATATGGTTTCAAGACCACCTGTTGTCTGTGTTATGGGTCACGTTGACCATGGTAAGACATCACTTCTCGATGCCATCAGACAGACAAAGGTTACATCAGGTGAGGCTGGTGGAATCACACAGGCTATCGGTGCATCAGTTGTAGATGTAAATGGCCAGACAATCACATTCCTTGATACTCCGGGACATGAGGCGTTCACAGCGATGCGTATGCGTGGTGCCCAGAGTACAGATATCGCTATCCTTGTTGTAGCCGCTGATGATGGTGTAATGCCACAGACAGTTGAGGCTATAAATCACGCGAAGGCTGCCGGAATAGAGATCATCGTAGCGATCAATAAGATCGATAAGGAAAGTGCGAACATAGAGAGAGTTAAGCAGGAGCTTACAGAGTATGAACTTATCCCTGAGGATTGGGGCGGTTCAACAATATTCTGTCCTGTATCTGCACATACTAAGGAAGGTATCGATAATCTCCTTGAGATGATACTTCTCACAGCGGATGTGCTTGAGCTCAAGGCAAATCCTAACAGAAAGGCAAGAGGTATCGTCATCGAGGCTGAGCTTGACAAGGGACGTGGTCCTGTTGCAACAATGCTTGTGCAGAAGGGTACACTTCATGTTGGCGATTATATTGCGGTAGGAGCATCACATGGTAAGGTTCGTGCCATGACCAACTCAAGAGGAGAGAGGGTTAATGAGGCTCTTCCTTCAACACCTGTACAGATTCAGGGACTTAACACAGTACCTGATGCAGGTGAGATATTCATGGCAGTTGACAATGAGAAGGAAGCTAGGACCATTTCTGAGACGTATATCTCACAGGGTAAGGAGAAGCTTCTTGCAGATACCAAGCAGAGAATGTCACTTGATGATCTGTACAGCCAGATCCAGGCCGGCAATCTCAAGGAACTCAAGATCATCATCAAGGCTGATGTACAGGGTTCAGTTGAGGCTGTCAAGCAGAGTCTCTTAAAGCTCTCAAATGATGAGGTTGTCATCAAGTGTATACATGCCGGTGTAGGTGCGATCAACGAGTCAGATATAATCCTTGCGTCAGCATCAAATGCCATCGTTATCGGTTTCAATATCAGACCGGATGCGAGAGCAAAGGATATGGCAGACAGCGAGGGCGTAGATGTTCGTCTGTACAGAGTCATCTACAATGCAATAGAGGATATTGATTCAGCAATGAAGGGTATGCTTGATCCTATATATGAGGAGAAGATCATCGGCCATGCAGAGATCAGACAGACATACAAGGCATCTGGTATCGGTGTCATTGCCGGTTCATATGTTCTCGATGGAACAATCAACAGAAACTGCAGCGTAAGGATCACAAGAGAGGGCAACCTTATATTTGAAGGAAAGCTTGCATCACTCAAGAGATTCAAGGACGATGTCAAGGAAGTTAAGTCAGGATTCGAGTGTGGTATGGTATTCGAGAACTTCCAGGACGTTGCAGAGGAAGATCAGATAGAGGCATACGAGATGGTAGAGGTGCCTAGAAAGTAGTAATAAATATGAGAAAAAACAGTGTAAAGAATAACAGAATAAACGGAGAGGTCCAGAGGGAACTGAGCAGGATCATAAGCCGTGAGATCAAGGATCCCAGAATATCACCTATGACATCAGTTGTTGATGTGGTTGTCACACCTGACCTCAAATTCTGTAAGGCATATATCAGTGTCCTGGGAGACCAGGATGCTGTTGATTCCACATTTGCAGGGCTGACCAGTGCGATGGGATATATCAGAAGAGAGCTTGCTCATTCTGTAAATCTTCGAAACACTCCAGAGATAACATTTATCATGGATCAGTCCATTGAGTATGGTGTTAACATGTCCCACAAGATAGACGAGGCTATTGGAAAGCACGGGGACGAGACAGAAGATATAACAGATGGTTCAGATGACAGTGAAGAATAATGAAAAATGAGCATTGTGGCAGTTGTGCATGTGTAAACTGTCACAATGCATATTCCTACATCGAGCCGGCGGGAGGTATATATGAACGATCTTATAAGAGAGATAGAGAATGCAGACAGTATAGCCATAACAGGACATATAAATCCTGATGGTGACTGTATAGGTTCTACACTTGGAATGTATAACTATATAACGAGCAATTACCCTGGTAAGAAAGTTCAGGTATATCTTCAGGAATTTCCTGATGTATTCATGTTTTTGAATGGTGCATCTGAGGTCAAGCATGAGACTGATGATGAGATCTATGATCTGTTCATGTCACTCGATTGTGGGGATCCGGATAGATTCACTCCATTTGCACAGTATTTTGAGACTGCAAAGAGGACGCTATGCATAGATCATCATATATCCAACAAGGGCTTTGGTGATGTGTGCTATGTGGAGCCACAGGCGTGTTCTGCAGCGGAGGCAATCTTTAAACTCCTTGATGAGGATAGGATAAATCAGCCTTGCGCCGAGGCATTATACATGGGAATAGTTCATGACACTGGTGTGTTTAAACACAGCAATACGACAAGATCAGCTATGACGATTGCCGGAATTCTGATCGAAAAGGGAGCCAGACCAAGTTTTGTTATAGATGAAACATTTTATAAGAAGACTCTTACACAGAATAAGCTTCTGGGTTACGCACTGCTCGGTATGAAGCAGTTTGCAAATGGCAAGATTACGCATACATTGCTTACTTTTGATGATTTCGAAAAGCTTGGTGCTTCAAAGATGGATACGGATGGCATAGTCGATCAGTTGAGACTCACATCAGGAACAGAGGTTGCATTTTTCATGTATCAGTCTGGGGAGAATGAGTATAAGATATCACTCAGAGCAAATGACATCGTGAATGTGAGCGAGATCGCATGCAGCCACGGCGGCGGCGGTCATGTAAAAGCAGCGGGATGCAATATAAAAGGCAATCCGGATAAGATAGTTGCAGAGATAGTCGCAGAGATTGAAAAGCAGCTGGTATAAAAACAGCTTAAAGTTTCTTGGATAGGAATAAATAATAATTATGATAGACGGTTTTATCAATATATATAAGGAGCAGGGCTATACATCATTTGATGTGGTTGCAAAGCTCCGGGGTATACTAAAACAGAAAAAGATAGGTCATACCGGAACTCTCGATCCCATGGCGGAGGGAGTTCTTCTTGTGTGTCTTGGAAGTGCCACAAAGATGTGTGATCTTCTGACTGAGAAGAATAAGACATATACGTGTACGATGCTGCTTGGCAAGACCAGTGACACGGAGGATGTCACAGGTAAACTCACAGATGTGACAGACATCTATCCTGATGATCAGACAGTCATTGAGACAGTGATGAGTTTTGTTGGGGATTATATGCAGATCCCACCGATGTATTCTGCCATCAAGGTAAATGGCAAGAAGCTTTATGAGCTTGCAAGAGCCGGACAGGTCATAGAACGGCAGCCGAGACCAGTTACGATACACAGTATTCAGATACGTTCGACAGATCTTCCGAGGGTAACATTTGACGTGAGTTGTTCCAAGGGTACTTATATAAGAAGTCTATGCCGGGATATCGGAGAAAAGCTGGGCTGCGGAGCCGTGATGGAGAGACTTATCAGAACAGAGGTGAAAGGCTTTACTATAGAAGAAAGTCTGACACTTGATGCCGTGGAGAAGGCAAGGGATGACGGAACGCTTATGCAGCATGTGCTCACAACAGACAAGCTTATGCCGGATATTCCAGAGCTCCATATATCAGCAAAGGGTGAGAAGCTTCTTGCAAATGGCAATAAACTCTCTGCGGATTCATTTGTGGAAAATCAGATATACAGGGACACATACGTGAAAGTATATGATGAGCATGGCAGATTTGCGGCACTGTATGAGTACAGCGATGAGAAGAGACAGTATGTGCCGTTTAAGATGTTTCCGGTGAGCAGATGAGTCGGTTTACAAATATATATTTTATGAAATTTAGGACATACATTTATGATTCATATAAAGAATACGAAGAAGATACAACTAAACAGCACAGAGCGTACAGCGGTTGCCCTTGGAAAGTTTGACGGAATCCATCAGGGGCATATGCTTCTGATAGAGCAGGTGTTAAAACTTCAGAAACAGGGCTACATGGGAGTCGTGTTCACATTTGACATGAGGGAAAATCATGTGTTTGATGTGAGTAATATGAAGACCATATATACATCTGAAGAGAAAGCACAGGTGGTATCGGATACAGGGGTTGACGTTCTGGTCGAATATCCGTTTGACGATGCATTTGCTGCAACAGCGCCAGAGGCTTTTATCAGGGATATACTGGTGGGTATGATGAGAGCTGGATATGTTGTGGTTGGAAGTGACTATAGATTTGGCAGAGACAGGAAAGGTGACGTGGAGACCTTGAAGAGTCATGCTGAGGAGTATGGTTATAAGGTCATAGTCATAGACAAGCTGGAGCAGGATGACGAGGTGGTGAGTTCCACAGTCATAAGAAGGAATATATCTGAGGGCGACGTGAGAGCGGTAATACCGATGCTGGGAAGACCGTACAGCATGACCGGTGAGGTAGTGTCAGGAAAACAGCTTGGGAGAACTATCGGAATCCCAACTGCAAATATGCTGCCGCAGGATCATAAGCTATATCCGCCAGCGGGGGTGTATGCATCCAGGATAAAGATCATAAAAGGCGAACATGCAGGACACGAGGATCCATTCAGAATGTATATGGGAATCACCAACATAGGTGATAATCCTACGGTGAATGATAATGGCAATATAACCATAGAGACCAATATATTTGATTTTGACAGGGATATATATGGCAATATCATAAAAGTTGAGCTTATACAGAAGATTCGCGGCGAGAAGAAATTTGCAGGTATTGAGGAACTAAAGAATCAGATGTCAAACGACATAGATGCAGCAAAAAAAATAATTGCAGATAGTCAATTGGTAAAATAGCACAGGAAACATTGGCAAAAATGCGGATAAATAATGACGGGTTATTTGTTCTCATGAAGGTGTTTTCTGTGCTATATTTTTAATAATAGGTTAGTTTTTAGGAGGAAAAAGGAAGTACAAGGAGGAAAAGAAAATGAGAAAGGGAACAGGGAGCAGAATCCTGGCGTATGTTCTCACCTTATGCATGATCATCGGCAGTATAACCTGGCCGGAGATCACAGCTAAGGCTGTCTCTT
>URJU01000025.1 GCA_900548315.1 uncultured Coprococcus sp.
TTACTACGCGTCTCGTGGGCTCGGAGATGTGTATAAGAGACAGATTATATGCCGTGCCACATGTCAAATTCAACTTAATATACATTCAACATGCTTAATTAAAAGTAAGACTTCTTACAATTCGATCGGGGACGGAGGGGACAGGTACCTCCGTCCCCACATCGCCGGGGGGGTCAGGCACCTCCGTCCCCTCCGTCCCCCACATCATAATCAATTTAATTTTAAGGTTCAATTGGGAGATTCTTTAAGAAAACATTAAAAAAGGGGCTGGATCACTCCAGCCCCAAGGTTTAAGGGAAATGTTTTATGTGAAATTTTTAATACCTATTTTAATGTGAGTCTTTCCATTGCCTCACTCTCTTCCGGAATCGATCTGAGTCCTCCGCGCTTTTCAACGCACAGGCTCGCCACCGCATTTCCATATCTTGCATACTCTGCAAGCTCATCTATACTGAATTCCTCCAGTCTCTTGTCCGCTCTGATGAGCTGCGATACAAATGCTCCCCAGAATGAATCTCCAGCCCCCGTCGTATCCACCACATGACTGGCAAATCCGGGAACTCTTCTGCTGCCATCCCTGCTGCATATCAGCACACCCTCACTTCCCAGGGTTACCGCAACAAGTCTGACACCTCTTCCCAAAAGATACTCTGCCGCCTCCTCCGGATTGGCAAATGGTGTGAGTAGCGCTGTCTCCTCGTCCGAAAGCTTCATTATATCTACGAACGGAAGAATACTCTTCATCCTCTCCATCGCATTTTCTCTGCCGTCCCACAGCGGTGCTCTGTAATTTGGATCATACGATATAACCGCACCGTATTTTTTTGCCTCCTTCACCGCCTGGAATGTAGTTGTCCTCGCCGGTTCATCCGTAAGTGACAGCGAACCTATATGGAACACCTTTGTATCCCTGATCAGCTCAGTATCAATCTCCTTGTAGCAGAGCATTGTATCCGCCCCCGGCTTTCTGGCAAATGAGAATTCACGTTCTCCGTTCTCATCCAGAGTGACAAATGCCAATGTGGTAAATACCGTATCATCAACTACTATACCTTTCGTCTCTATTCCAGCCTGTTTTGCGGTCTCGATCAGGAAATTACCGTGCATATCATCTCCGACCTTACCTATGAAGGCAGTCTTAAGACCAGCTTTACCGGCCGCCGTGAGCATATTCACTGGAGCACCTCCGGGATTCTGTTCGAAAAGTTTCATCCCGGAATCAGTGTTTCCGGCAGGTGTAAAGTCTATCAGGAATTCGCCAAGTGCCACAACATCATATTTCTTTTCCATGTTGGATCCTCCTTGTGAATTTTACTTTCCTGTGATCTCTATGTCATAGAATTCTACTCTGGCATCCTGTGCCAAAAGTCCCGTCTCAAACTCAGGCTTTGCATAGATCCTGTATGTGAAAGCAACCTGCTCTCCGACAAATACCTCCACCATATCATGGTCAACTATGATCTTCACATCTATCTCGCTGCCCTCTGTTATATCAAATGTCTTTTCACACACTCTGACGCCATCAGGACCCGGCTCAGTTGCCGGAGGTACAGCCTGACAGGACTGAACCCAGAACGGATCAACTCCCATAGGAAGATTTACCAGTGACACTCTCTGCATAGCCACATCGAACTCAAGGAGCAGACATCCGCTTGCCTCTTTATCTGACTTGAGCAGTATGCCGAAATGGTCATACACCTCTCTAGGCATGATCTTGCACTTCAACATATAGCTCTCCTCGCTGTGTCCAAGGAAACCATATGTACATGTACTGACTGAATCCATCTCAACCAGTCTGTCTCCGTGGAGCTCTGCATTTCCAAGAACCGGGATGTAATTCCAATCTACATGTTTCTCAAATACATGCTCATATTCCTTTGGAAGTTTTACATCAAGCCCGCCATCTGCTGTGGCAACAACCTCATGTGGCACACAGAATGTTCCGCCCCAGTACCATTCGCCTCTGTCACTTCTGTCTGCTCTGTCATGAGCCCAGCCGAAGTAGAAGCGTCTGCCGTCATCATCCTGCATGGACTTGGCTGCGTAGAATCTTCTTCCGCCTATGCCATCCTTCTTTGGCTTTCTCCAAGGTCCAAATGGGGACTTTGCTACTCTGTATATTGTGTTTACATATTCTGAGAATCGTGAGTATGAGAGATACCAGTTGTCTCCCATCTTGTACATCTCAGGGCACTCAGGACAGTTTGTGTGTCCCGGTGAATATATCGGTCCGTAATATTCCCAGTTGACAAGATCCTTTGATCTGTAGAGAACTATACAGCCCCTTCTGGTTATCGGCATATCCAGTCTTCTAGCTGAAATGAGGATCCAGTAACATTTGTCCTCCTCATTATAGAAGACATATGGATCTCTCCAGTCAAGTTTCTCGTAAAGCTCTATCATAGGTGTGATGACTGGATTGGCAGCATCCTTCACCCATGTGATTCCATCCTCACTTGTTGCATGACATATGGTCTGCTGATACTCTGCGGTGAGGCAGTAGCCTGTATAGAATGCATGGTATTTGCCCTCGCCGTATATAACTGAGCCTGTCCACACTCCTGATGCATCCGGCTCGTCGCCCTCGCCCGGATAGAGTGCTGTAGGAAGCTCCTCCCAGTGTACCAGATCCTCTGATACACTGTGGCTCCATGTGGTTCTGAGTCTTGCCGGGTACACTGTTGTTCCCGGAGGGGAAGTCAATGAGAATATATGATATTTGCCCTCGTGGTAGAAAGGTATTGCATCTCCCGTGGAATCCGCGAAGGACATCTTTCTAAAAATCTCCATATTACTAATCCTTTCTATTGCTAAATTTGCTAAATTTGTTGAATATGTTAAATCGTTGATTGCCCGATATTTCTATCATAACCAACTAGTTTGATGCCAGTTTCTTCTTCTTGAGAAGTTCAAGCTTGCCCTTCTGTCCGTCAAGGAGTACCGCACATGCGATGATAAGACCCTTGATGATGAGCTGCCAGTATGATGACACTCCTATAAGGTTAAGTCCATTTGAGATGATTCCGATGACCATGGCACCAAATACTGTTCCGCTGATTCTTCCCTTACCACCTGTCATGGATGTTCCACCAAGTACGCAGGCTGCGATGGCATCAAGCTCATATCCGCTGCCGACTGAAGGCTGTCCTGAGTACATTCTTGAACAAAGTACAAGTCCTGCAAATGCTGAGAGAAGTCCTGATATTGTAAATACTATGATCTCTATCTTCTTGATAGGTACACCTGAGAGTCTTGCAGCCTCACGGTTACCACCTATCGCATATATATATGTTCCGAATTTTGTCTTGCTGAGGATAAAACTGAATAATATGATGAGCACTACCATGTACACTACAGGAAGTGGGATCACATTGAACAGGTATCCTGTTCCGATCTCGATGAAGAGCTTATTAGTAATACGTGTTGACTGTCCACCTGTGTAGACATAAGCTATACCACTTGCTATGTTCATCATGGCCATTGTGATGATGAATGCAGGCACCTTGAAGTTAGCAACTATAAAACCACTTATAAAGCCCGCTGCTGTGCCAACCAGAAGTCCTGCTACTATTGCAACTCCGAGAGGGAGTCCCTGGTTAACTATAAATCCTACTGTCAGAGTTCCCGACATGGCTACTATCGATCCAACGGACAAGTCGATGTGTCCGAGTATGATTATCAGTGTCATTCCAAGTGCTATGTAGGTATTGATAGATATCTGTCTAAGCACTGATATGATGTTGTTGGTTGTGAGGAATTTGTCTGTGGCAAGTGCTACCGCCACACACATGATTATCAAAACCACTATGATTCCTATGTTGCCCTTGACTATGGATGTCAGGGGATTGTTCTTCAATATAGAAGTTGCTTTTGAATTCTTCTTTATCTCCTTATTTGTCTCGCCCATATTATTCGATACCTCCTGCAGCGTATTTCATTATCTCTTCCTGTGAAAGCTCGTCCTTTGACAGTTTCTTAACAAGTCTTCCGGCTCTCACAACACACACGTTATCGCACATGTTGATGATCTCAGGAAGCTCACTGGATACCATGATTATCGCTATGCCTTCCTTTGCCAGTTCGTTGATTACTGTATATATCTCAAACTTTGCATTTACGTCAACACCTCTGGTTGGCTCATCCAGAATGAGCACATCAGGCTTGGTTGCAAGCCATTTGCCCAGAACCACCTTCTGCTGGTTTCCGCCAGACAGGCTGCCCGCCTCAATCTCAGGCGATGCCGCCTTTATCCTCAGTCTCTGTGAATAATGGTCAATTACCTCGCCTCGTTTTCTCTCACTTATAGCGATTCCATTCATATAGAATCTGAGGGATGAAAGTGTAAGGTTGAATGCCACGCTGTTGCCAAGTACAAGGCCCTGTTTCTTTCTGTCCTCTGGGACCAGTGCTATGCCTGCCTTGATAGCCTGCATTGGATTCTTGAAGTGAACCGGCTTTCCTCCGAGTATCACCTCTCCCGATGTGAGCCGTGTTGCGCCAAATATCGCCTCCATGATCTCACTTCGTCCGGCACCTACCAGACCTGAGAATCCCAGGATCTCGCCCTTATGTACTGAAAAACTTATATCTTCAAAGACACCTGTCTGAGAAAGATTCTTTACCTCCAGAGCTGTCTCCGCTTTGTCCATGTCACAGTAATCTCTGGCATAGAAGCTCTCCAGATCTCTTCCTACCATCATTGCCACCAGCTCGTTCGGGTTGGTCTCAGATGTCTTTTTTGTTCCTACGTATGCACCATCCCTGATGACGGTAACTCTGTCAGATATTCTGAAGAGCTCCTCCATTCTGTGGGAGATGTAGATTATACTTACCTTTTTCTTTCTGAGATTTTCAATAATCTCAAATAACTGCTCAACCTCCTCATTTGAAAGAGATGAGGTTGGCTCATCCATAACTATTATCTTGCCGTTGAATGAGACCGCCTTGACGATCTCCACCATCTGCTGCTGTGCGATGGTCAGATTTTCTACTATCGTGTCTGCCTTTATATTCACACCGAGGGATGATATCATCTCCTCTGCTCTTCTGTTCATCTCTGCAAAGTCCAATGTTCCAAGCTTTGTCCTTATCTCTCTGCCGAGAAACAGGTTCTGTGCCACCGAAAGATATGGAACAAGTACGATTTCCTGATGTATTATTCCTATACCATTCTCTCTGGCGGCCGGAACTCCGTTGATCTTGACCTCCTTGCCATTTACCTTGATGATTCCGCTGTCGGGCTGGTAAATTCCGCCGAGGACCTTGATCAGTGTGGACTTTCCTGCACCATTCTCACCGAGCAGTGCGTGCACCTCTCCCAGTTCAAGGGAAAAGTCGATGCCACTTAAAGCATATATTCCGGAGAAGCTTTTCTTTATCCCTATCATTTCCAGAACTGTCTGTCCCATATTAAACCTCCAAGTTTCTATATCAGATCATTTGTTGTCTTGCTGTCATTTTTCGGGATTACGGCCGGAGATCTCAGATCCCCGGTCTCTCCCGTGTTATATACATCTACATTGTGTCATATCTGCCAATTCCGGGTTCAGCTCCTCACTATTATTTCTGGAGCCGGTCCGGCTTTACTGCCAGTCGTTAACTGTCTTTTCAGCCTCATCCTTGAGTACAAGGTGTGAATCAAGATATACCTTCTTCTCGTCGATGGTCGTATCTCCGCCTACATACTTCTGTGCTGCGTTGAATGCATACTCTGCAATCTGTACAGGAACCTGACATGCAACTGCTGTGAACTCACCGTCAATGAGTGCCTGCTTGCCATCTGGTGAAGCATCGATACTGTACACACCGATCTTACCAGTCTTATTTGCTGCCTTAACTGCTGCTGCAGCGCCGAGTGCTGATGGATCATTGATGCAGAAGAATGCCTGAAGATCTGTGTTTGCTGTGATGATATCCTCTGCAAGGCTCATTGATGCGTCAAGTGCTGCCTCTCCATCCTGCTGTGCCACGATATTGAACTTGTCCTTGTTGTCACCGAGTCCGTCGAGGAAACCATTTACACGATCTACACAGCTCTCATTTGATGGAAAGTCAAGGATCGCAATGTCTGCTCCATCCGGATAATCCTTAGCCATCTGCTCACCTACAAGCTGTCCTGCCATGTATGCATTTGTTCCAACGAACTGTGTTATAAAGTTCTCTATGTCATCCTCGATAACTGCTGTATCTACATTGAAGATTGGGATTCCTGCATCTTTGATCTCTGCAAGACCAGATGTGATACCTGCTGAATCAACCGGGATGATGAACACTGCATCGTATCCACTGTTTGCCACGTCTGATAACTGGCTGAGCTGTGTGTTCAGATCGTAGTCAGGATCAAGACATGTATATGATATTCCGTTCGCGTCACAGAGTTCCTTGAGCTTTGCATCTATTGAACTCTGGAATGTGTTGTTAAGTGTGTTTGTACAGAATGCAAATGACAGGTCGGATGACTTCGTGCTCTCCTGCTTTGTACCTGATTCAGATGAACCGCTGTCCGATGCGCCTCCTGCTCCTGATCCACAACCTGCCAGTAAACTAAGTGACATGCACAGGCATGCTCCAACTGCTAATAACTTCTTAATCTTTCTCATAATTTTTACCTCCAATATCATATATTTCATTTTTGCTAACTCGTTGTCGAAAAACTGTTATTAACCGGTTTTATTTACGTAAATTTATAACTGTTTTTCGTCCCTTGTATGATTAGATGATATATCCTTTGTCTGTTATTGTCAATAATTAGTGTTTTATTTATTGTTTATTCATCACTATGCACAAATAATATTCATTTGCATTATACGCTTCGCAGATTATTTATTATTTTTTACGTAAATATTTGCATGATTGTTCCGAAGTCTTGTGTATAAACGCAAAAAATCCTCCAGAGAGTTACATTTTTCTCTCTGGAGGATTTCATATCACCCAAGTCTGTCCGGCATGGACTCATGAAAGATTTCCTTCCATGCAAGCCTGAGCTGTTTTGGCTCAACCTGATATGGCTGAACTCCCACATACTTTGGAAGCTGTTCTTCACTTACCAGGGACTTGGCAACAACTGCCGCGGCCGCTCTTCCCTGCTCATATGGTCTCTGCGTACTAAGTCCCTTGACTATTCCTTCTTCCATACACCGGGCTATACCATGGTCAAGATCAGTTGTGAACACTGCCACATCCTCCCTGCCAAGCTCCTTGAGTGCCTTTATAGCCAAAAGTGCCGGGCGATCCCAGCTCACATACATTGCCTCAATTTCAGGATTGGCAGTTATCACGTCCTTGGCTACCTGATATGCATTGGATATCTCTCCAAAACTCCTGATCGTCACTATGTCGATATCCGGATAACTGTCCTTTATTATTCTCTCAGCAGCATTATCCCTGACTCTTGTTCCATAGAACGCCGCGCCATGAATAATGAAACCTGCCTTTTTTTTCTTATTTTCCTTACAATATTCTCCCAACATTCTTCCCGTATTCGTTCCGTTCTCCGACTCATTTACTGAT
This sequence comes from uncultured Coprococcus sp., assembly GCA_900548315.1. GTDB lineage: Bacteria > Bacillota > Clostridia > Lachnospirales > Lachnospiraceae > Coprococcus. The sequence continues at coordinate 7,510 of URJU01000025.1, forward strand.
ACACAGGACACATAGCTGTTCTTGGACATGCCATCCGGAACATTGCTTATGAACACTAGCTTTGACACCTTTGAAAGCTCCTGAAACTTTTCTCTGGTACGGCTGTCATCCGCAGGAATAGCTATAACTGCATCCGGTTTCTGAAGTCTTATGCCATCAAGCTGTGCATTCTGCAGTTCCGAGTCAAAATGTGCATCCATAACTGATACAACATCTATCCCAAACTGCTCAAGTTCCTCCCGGATTCCCTTCTCATGCAATTCTGCCCAAGACGTTCCGGTATAGTGGAAAGAGATTGCAACCCTGAAATGTCCTGTCTTTAGCCTGTGTTTCTCTTCTTTTGTCAGTACAACCGAATCCGGTGCTGCCGCTTTATCTCCAAATGGTCCATTGTCAAGCATCTTTGTGGATTTTCTGACTACAAGCTCTACATCTGCATAACAGTCATGCGATATGGCAACTCCCGTATTGATCTTCTCAAACAATATCCCAACAGCCTTGGCACTCAGTCCCTTCACATCTCTTCTCAGTATTGTAAGAGGTGGATAAGTAAGTTCAGACCAGCTCTCATCGCCAAATCCAACCACAGATATCTCGCCCGGACAGTCGATTCCCATATCTCTCAGCGTCTTCATAAGATAAAGAGTTATTCTGTTGCCCCCCGCAAGTACAGCGGTCGGCCTGTATCTGCGCAGGGCTTTCTGAATAGCCAGCATGCAGTCATCCTCTCCTTTTTCCAACGTCACATCAACAATGTTTGCATCATTTGTATTTATATTGTATTTCTCCAGAGCATTCAGGAAACCTTTTGTTCTCTCATCCCTGGTGGTACTGTCCGTACTCTCTCTGAAGAACAAAACATTTTTGTGTCCACTCGCAAGCAGATAATCTGCGCCCTTAAATATAGCCTCACGGTCTCGGAACTCAACCGAGTCTATCCCTGATCCAAGTATATTTCTCTCCACGCAGACAAATGGAACACCTGACTGTATGAGTTTTGTGTAGTTAGATGCCACATCGCTCACCGGCGCATGTATGATGCCGGCAACCTTCTTGTTGACCAGAAGTCCGGCAAGCACCTGTGCCTCCTCCTTGAGATCATTATCTGTTATCGCAACAAGAAACTGATATCCCTGCACACTGACAAGCTGTTTCACATAAGCTACCATATCTCTGTATATCGTACTTTCAATGTTTGGAATGACTGCAACTATCGTGGACTCCCGGCCAACCAGCAGTTTTCTCTCCTTATCAGCTATCTTATTCTGGTATCCCGTCTCTACAATAATCTTCTCTATCTTATCCACAAGCTCAGGTCTTACATACCTTGTCCTGTTTATAACATGTGATACCGTGGCTATTGACACCCCGGCCATATCCGCTATTTCTTTTATTGTAACCTTGCTTTTACTCATACAGCATCCTTTCTCCCTTGTAAGCCACATACATCAGTTCTGCCAATTGATATTCTCCCTCTGGATAAGTGGATATCTGGCAAGTAAGCTGCCATCCAGAGCCTCTCTGTTCATATCAACAGCATTTATCTGGTGTCCCTCATAGCTATTGTAATAGTATATACCCTTATCGGCATTACAGCACGAAGTATATATGGTGATCTCATATTTGTCAGGTGCCACCTCACAGCATCCCCTCTGCTGATCCACAGAGCCAAGTATATGGAAAAACTGGCTCACACTCTCAGCCTCTGAATCCGCATACATACTGTTCTGTTTTACAAATGCCACCCTGGCGAATCTCGACGTCGACGACAGATCCCCTGGAAGTCCTATTGCTCCCATACCACGGCTGTAAGTGACAAGTCCCACCTCAGGTGCAAATGTATTCACCGGCTGCTTTGGTGACAGCCCCATATACTGATTGAGCAGGAACATCTGCTGCGGAAATGGTGGGTTGTTCGTGAGAACACCAACCGGATTCTCATATACATGAAGTCCGTCAGCCATACACTCCACAGTTATAGCCCCATTTCTGTCTGCTATTATCCAGTGGAGCTGCGCTGTAGGAAGCTGCTCGGAAAACGGTGTTCCTGTCAGGTTCATCCTGTCCAAAGCTACTCTTGCCTCTCCCACGCTGGCACAGTTTCCGAGTATCCACGGAATGAACTCGTACTGGGCAACATTGTCCCTGTCACCACTCTCATCCACTTCCTGATACGCGGCATTTCCAACGAAATTCAGGCCTGCCATTCCAAGTCCCTTCTCATTTATAGCGTCATAGTAGAGAGGATAGCCGCCCGCCACATGTGCCATCCCTATCATTGCATAATGGTTGTCCTTCCTGCCCATATATCTGAATTCAAACGGGTAATTTCTCGGAGTCACGGTGATCTCATCGCCGTATGAGAATTCATAATCAAGTGTTCTTCCAAAATAAAAATCCTTTGTCTTATATGTCGCTGCTGTACACATATTTGTCTCCTTTCAAATCTCCACAGATAATTTATATCATCATCTCGAAACCATAACAGCTCTTTTCAAATCCATAGTGCTCATAGAAACCATGTGCCCCGGTTCTGGGAAGTCCCGAGTCCAGTGTAATAGCTTTGCATCCTCTCTGCTTTGCAAGCTCCTTTGCATGATCCAGGAGTGCCACACCATATCCCTTGCCACGGTCCTCCTCTCTTGTTATGAGACTTGACACATAGCATGTGATCCCCGACATCCAGAATGTATTGAAATAGTCTCCATGGCACATGCCCCTGCAAATGCCTTCATCCCATAATAAAAACTCAAAGCTGCGTTCGTCATTTATGACGTCCATATATACTTTGCGTATTTCTTCCCTGTCATATGTATTATATGTCCATAATTTCTCTATAAAATCAAATACAATATCAAAATCCTCTGCTGTCGCTTTTCTGATCTCCATAATTATATTCTCCTTTCCATTGAACACCAGCCATGCAAAATTTGCCTTCGGCAAATGGCTGGCGCTACATGTCAAGTTTTCTATGAAAACTTGACACATCCATTCCACGCCTCAGCCCACTTAAACTGACTTTGCACCGTCAACTAAATTACAGCCAATGCTTACATTATAAAATATCAAAGTGATTATTAACAGACCGCCACTCATAAATTTATTATAAAATATCCCGGTAAAAAGTGAGGAGGCAGATACGCACAACACTGTATCTGCCTCCTCACTTTTATATCTTTGTCTCCACATCCGGGAATTCAAGTACTATCTCGAATCCATTCTGCCACTTTGAATTTGCCGTCACTGTGATACCCAGATCATGCGCCATCTCACTGACAAGATACAGTCCCATGCCCGTTGCATGCTTCCTGTTCTCACCCGAATCACCCGTGACACCCTTCTCGAATATGTATGGCATGTCACAGCTCTTTACACCTATGCCATTGTCACTCACGGACAGCAGCTTTTTGTTGCCCGCCGTCCAGAAGTCAAATGATATCTCCGGCTGTTCATTTGTGTATTTCATGGAATTGCTCACAAGCTGACCGAGTATAAACTGCAATCCCCTGCGGTCACTGTACACTGCTCCGTTCTCAAGACATTTTCTGACCCGTATGCCCTTCTCCTCAAGCAGTGATCTGTAGTCAGCCATCACCTCATCCACGCATTCTTCCACATCTATACTCTCCATGAAATAATCCTTGGAATCGCTTTTCAGTCTGGCGTAGTAGAGCATCTGATCCACATAGTTCTGCATCTGGCTGGTCACATTGTCCATCTTCGTCACAACATTATGAGGCAACTCATCTCTCCTGTTGTCCACCACAAATGTCAGCAGAGAGATGGGGGTCTTGATCTCATGTGCCCAGTTCTCCACATACTCCTGATAGTCCCTGAGCAGTCTGCCACTCTGCATCACTGAATCTCTCAGATCGTGAAGCTCCTCCGACAGCACGCTCACATATTCCTGTTCAGAAGCCCCGCACAGACTCCTCATTTCTATCTCGCTCTGTTCATCCGGGGCAGCGACAAAGCTCCTGAACGCCTCAATTTTCTTCCTGTCCTTTATATACAGCACCGAGCACACCGCCGCGAACAGTATCACAGTGAACACGCCAACCAGCACCCTTATTCTGACAAATGCCTCTGGTGCCACAAGCCACATGAAGAAGCAGAATGCCACGTCTGTCAGAAGCAGCAGACCAAGCCAGACAATATTCTGTTTTATAACAAGTCCAAATCTTTTCATATTCTCTCAATTACTCAAGCTTGTATCCAACGCCTCTTACAGCTATGATCTTTGCCTTCATATTCAGTCCCGCCATAGTCTTCTTTAGTCTTGTAAGATTCACCTGCAGGGCATTTTCATCTATATACTCCGATGTGCCCCACACTGCCTCACAAAGCCTCTCCTTAGACACGACATCTCCTCCGCTTGTCATAAGTGTTTCAAATATACGTCCCTGATTCTGTGGAAGCACCGCAGATCTCCCATCTATATACAGAGTGTATGTCTGAGTGTCCAGAAGAAACCCTTCTCCTTCGATCAGGTTCTGTCTGCCCTCGTACCTCTTGAGCACATTTGCCACCCGGGCCAGAAGCCGCTCACGGCGGCATGGCTTCGTGAGGAATTCATCAGCGCCCAGCTCCAGCGCATAGAGCTCGTCCTTTAGCTGGTCCCTCGATGTGAGAACCAGCACAGGGACAGAGCTCCGCCTCTTGATCTCCCGGCATATGTCAAAGCCGCTCCTGCCAAGAAGATTGATATCCAGCAGAAGAATATCCGGAGCCATGTCCAGTATCTGTTCTATTATGTTGTCAAATCCATCTGGCTTAACTGCCCTGTATCCTGCCTTTGTCAGCATATCCAGAAGTTCATCGCACATGAGGACATCGTCCTCAACCACCATCACACACTTCACCGTTTACTCAACCCTTTCCGGTGTCATCATCGCCATGAGATATCTGTTGCTTGAGCGTTTCACCGCTGTCATATAGATATATTCTACCACACACAACAGGATTATCATAACCGCAGCTATGATAAGTATCTGTTTCACTCTGCCGCGCATGAATTCTGACAGGATTCCCGTGAGCAGAGCACGCACACCGAATATACTGCTGACCGCCGCCACGGCAACCGGGATTCCGAAATACCAGCCCACCTGTCTGTTTGCTGAGCTGCAGAGCATTTCGTATGTCGCGCCAAGCTTCACAAGGGTTCTGTACCTTCTGCCGGACTTTCTCTGTCCCATCAGGAACTGAACACCGATTATGGTATTTGCGATTATGAGGAACACCACCGCCAGATAAAGCGTTATATATCCTGCAGCCACCGTGTAGAACATATTTCTTCCTATGTTCTGCAGATAACTCTCGCAATCAGCGTTTATGCTCTCAAAATCTATGCCTTCAAGTTTCTCATTTTCATCCATTATGGCTTTCATGAGGCCCTTACCGTCCACGATATCCTTTTTGAGAATGGCATTTACATATAACTCGTAATTGTCATTTGTCAATCTGGCAAATGTATCATCGTCCACGATAAGTCCGAACGACAGGGTTATCGATGAATCTGTCACGATCTTCGTGGTCTGGACCTCTCCGATCAGATGATACTCATCTCCTCTTACATCCACCTCCGGACGCTCTGCCAATACCTCATTCAGTAAACCTCCGCGGTAATCAGTAAAGAAATCCGTATAGAGTGCCAGTTCATTTTCTCCGAGCTCCAAAGGCTCCTTTCCCGCAGCCTCAAGTACCTTGTTGTACGCACTCTCCTGGATCAGGTAAGGGTATGTCATGTAAGACATGTTATTTATAAGCACATCCCTGTCCTCTGAAGCTTTGAGTTTTTCAAGCTCAGATATGACATTCCCCACGTTCACAGCATCATCATGGGACTCATTTTCACCCATCTTTATATAACCAAGCTTCATATCGAATACGTCCGAGAAATCCTCCAACACGCCGGTTTCCTCCAGCTTCGCGCGGATATTCCTGCTGTCCGCCTCAGCGTCATCCCCATATGAGGCAAATGTATAATCGAGCACATGATCCATATTCTGTCTGGATATACATATGCCAACGCCCGAACCGCAGCAGCACAGAGCGCCGAGTATGAGTATCGAGCTTATTGCAAGCGTTCCAGATTTTGTTACTACATTTTCGTGTATCTGCCTGAAACCGAACACAGCAAGTGGTTTTGAGCCATTTGCACGTCTGGCCAGTGCATCAACAAAGAGCCTGAGACCGAAAAACAGCAGGAACATGCCAACAAATCCCAGCGTTATGGTGACCGCCATATATTTTACGCTTATCCACGAATAGCCGCCTATTCCCTGACAGTATGCAATGACCAGCGCAACAAGACCGAAGACTGCACTCACACCATACACAGGAGCCGGAAGCTGTTTCTTCTCTGTCTCCGGTGTATCTACAAGGAGATCGCCTATCTGCTTTCTTGCAAGCTTACCGCTCAGTATGAGAAATGCTGCAAGCTTTATCGCTACAAATCCAACAGTTGTCAGTATGACTGCCTGCAGTGAAAATGATACGTGATGACCTATAACGCCAAGACCTACCAGTCTGGCTGTGAGAAGGCTGACCACCTCAGACACCAGGATCGCTATAGGAAGTCCGATGAGCAGAGCCTCTACGCTGCTGCCCAGATCCTCCGCCATCAGCAGGGCAAAAAGCTTTGATCTTCTCATCCCCATCATTATATACATTCCAAGTTCGTGCCTCCGTCGTTCGAGCTGGTATTTGCTTGCATAGTATATAAGAAAGAACAACATGACCAGTGAAAATACATAGAACACCGCCGCTATCTGAAGAAGACTGTTCACCGCATCGCTTTCAAGACTTCTCAGGAATATCATCACATCCTGATGGGACAGCGCCAATATGATATAAAATGCCACTATGGACACAACCAGCGAAGCGAAGAACAGACCATTCTCTTTCCTGCTTCTCCTGCTGTTCCTCATTGCGAGTTTAAAGAACATTTGCGCTGCCTCCTCCCATCTGCGCCATCAGCTTGAGTATCCTCTCATAAAACTCCTGCTGCGACTCTCTCTCCATATCTCTTCTGAGCTCATGGAATATCCTGCCATCCTGTATGAAGAGTATCCTCTTGCAGAAGCTGGCCGCATTTGAGTCGTGGGTCACCATAAGTATGGTAGTGTTGTCATCCCTGTTCAGTCCCAACAGCTTCTCCATGAGTGCCTTTGCATTTCTTGAGTCGAGTGCTCCGGTCGGCTCGTCCGCAAGAATGATCCCCGGATTAAGTATGAGCGCTCTGGCGGCCGCAACCCTCTGTCTCTGACCACCAGACATCTGCGACGGGAATTTGTCAAGCACGTTATCTATCTCCAGATATGATGAAAGCTTTTCCAGTCTGCTTCTGCTCTCATCCTCGGATACACCGTGTATTGACAACGGAACCATAATGTTCTCTCTGCCTGTTAGATTGTCCAGAAGTTCAAAGTTCTGGAACAGATAACCTATCTCCCTGCCTCTGTACTGCGCAAGCTTCGCACCTTTAAGCGCCTGTATCTCTTTGCCCTGGAGCTCTATGGTTCCGCTGTCAGGCTTTATGACCGTTGCGATACAGTTCAGCAGTGTGGACTTTCCCGATCCACTGCTACCCATGATACCAAGGAACTCCCCCGGCATGACCTGAAATGATATGCCATCCAGAGCCTTAGTCTGGTTTGGCTTTTTGCCATAGTATTTCTTCAGTGATTCTATCTTTAATAAACTATCCATATTGTTCACCTTTCTTATTTTCATGGGGCCGGAGTGCTATCACGGACTTTTGCTCGTTGCCCACGTTAATACAAAAGCAGCGCCGCTCTGATATCATAATATCAGAACGACGCTGTGATTAACACTTACACCTCTTGTAAGTTTTCCTCTCGGATAATCTGTATGTTTTATTGGATCTACTCTGCATCCTCAGTCTTTGGAGCCTCGTGGACATCCATGTTCTTAGGAAGTCCTGAACCAATCTTCCACAGAGGGAACATCTGGATAAGGGAGCCTATTCCTGCAATTATCATCGCGCTCTGAATTTGCTGTTTTAGCTTGTTCTTTACTCATTTTCTTTCCTGTATTTTTTTGTCCATTTCAACAGAAATGATTCTACCATAGTTCGTGCAATATAGACATGTTTTTTTGTCGCTTTTTCCTATTTTTTCTAGTATAATGTAAATGCTAATTTTAAAAAATGGAGGGATAACTATGGCATGGTATGATGAGGCAGTATTTTATCACATTTATCCATTGGGACTTGCGGGAGCCCCTAAACAGAACGACTACGGTGAGCCTGTTCACCGCTTAAACACCCTGCTTCCATGGGTGGATCATATAAAGGAGATTGGCGGATCAGCACTGTACATCGGACCACTCTTTGAATCCGTTGGACACGGCTATGAAACTACAGATTACAAGAAACTCGACTCCCGACTCGGAACAAATGAAGACCTGACTGCATTTGTGGCTTACTGCCACGAGCAGGGCATAAAGGTCATCTTTGACGGAGTGTTCAACCACACAGGTCGTGACTTCTTCGCATTCAAGGACATCCAGGCAAATAGAGAGAATTCACAGTACAAAGACTGGTACTGCAACGTGAATTTCTGGGGCAACAACGAGTACAACGACGGTTTCTCTTACGACAACTGGGGAGGCTACAACCTTCTCGTCAAGCTGAATCAGAAGAATCCTGCTGTCGTTGACTATATATGCGATGTGATCCGTTTCTGGGTGAGTGAGTTCGATGTGGACGGAATCAGACTTGACGCGGCAGACGTTCTTGACTTTGATTTCATGAAGGCACTACGCCGCACGGCAAATGAAGTTAAGCCGGATTTCTGGCTCATGGGTGAGGTCATCCACGGCGACTACAGCCGCTGGGTAAACGGCGAGACTCTTCACAGTGTCACCAACTACACACTTCACAAGGCTCTGTACAGCGGGCACAACGACCACAACTATTTTGAAATTGCGCACACTGTAAGACGTCTCCAGAACATGGGAACATTAAAGCTATACAACTTCGTGGACAACCATGATGTGGAGCGTATCTATACAAAGCTCACCAATAAGGCACATTTTGCGCCTGTACATGTATTGCTCTACACCCTTCCGGGTGTGCCTAGCATATACTACGGGTCAGAATTTGGTATTGAGGGACGCAAGGAATACGGCTCGGACGATTCCTTAAGACCAGCTCTCAATATAGAAGATTACAAGGATTCAGTAAAAACCAACCCTTGCACAGCACTCATTGCCGCACTCGGCAAGGTACGTCAGGCCGTTCCTGCACTGTCATATGGCAGCTACGATGAGCTGATGCTCACCAACAGACAGTTCGCATACGCAAGAGATCTTGACGGAACACGTGTCATCGTGTCAGTGAACAACGACGATTCACCAGCCGGAATGCACCTTGCAGCAGGAAACTGTGCAGCGTATGTCGGTACCCTGTCAGGCGAAAAGGTATCTGTTCAGGATGGACATATCAACATAACCCAGCCTGCGAACAGCGGCGAGATCTGGATACCTGAGGGAACTGACCTGAATGTGAAGCCGGTTAAGGCTCAGAGCATAAATGTTGAGAATACTAATAGTATAAATACGAATATAGAAGCCTCTAGCGTGGACACAGAAAAAGCAACAGACATGGTCGTTGAGGACACACAGTTCGAAACTACCAAAGCTGAAGATACTAAAGCTGCAGCTCCAAAAGCTGAAACCGCAAAAACAGCGTCAGAAAATACAGCCTCCGATGATCCTGCAGATCCATCCACCATCACCATGGATTGGAGCAAGTCACCTGAGTCAATGACAGTTCCAGAGCTTCAGGCTGCAGTCCTTGCAAAGCTTGCCGGAAACGGACCTGTTGACGCACAGATGAAAAAGACAGTCGTAGATAATATCTGGCACGAC
>URJU01000026.1 GCA_900548315.1 uncultured Coprococcus sp.
GTCTCGTGGGCTCGGAGATGTGTATAAGAGACAGATACAGATACGTCTCCGGTTTAAATGGATCACCGGTCTGAACCATAACCTTTCCGGCTATACCCAAAGGTCTGTCAAACCATGTCTCCCTGATAAGACCGCCATATGGTTCTACATTGATCGTCTGATATCCACATCTGTTCATGTCAGGATTAGTCTTTATCTTAAGCATCGGAAAATCCGTGTGGGCTAGTCCAATGTTCAGTCTGCCATACTCCGGCACATCCCCTGTGACAAATGCCACCAACATGGATGGATACGGTTTTACATAATATCTTCCACCTGCTGTTAGTTCCCAGCACTCTCCCATATCAAGTTTTCTGTAATCATTTGCCGTCAGTATATCTTCACATTCTTTCACTACATGAAACTGTGTTACACCCGCATCAAGCAGTCTGCAAAGTGTGTCTATCATCTATTATCCCTCCTGTCTAACTTCTATTTTTATATAATATATGATCTTGTCTCTTCAAGATTTTAGTACAAATACGTGCCTTATACAATTCCCTGTCATATTATTTGTGGTAAAATTTCATTCCTGTTTTCACACAAATTATTTTTTGATACAAATATTACATCAAACCGCTTGCCCTCCTTCATAAAAGGCTGTATAATCGCCTTTAGGTACTTTAACGCTTTTATGCGTCAAACTGTTAAAGGAGGCTGCATCATGAATGATTTTTCAATAGGATTTATCGGACTGGGACTTATCGGCGGATCTATTGCCAAATCCATCCACCGTATCTTCCCTGATTACAAGATAATCGGTTTCGACAACAATATCGAGACACTTAAGATTGCCACAGCTGACGGAACACTCACAGAATATACAGATGATCTACAGACCATAGCCGAATGTAACTACATCTTTCTCTGTGCCCCGGTTCACTACAATATAGAATATCTCAAAAAACTAAAACCTTACCTCGCCGAAAGCACAATCCTCACTGACGTAGGAAGTGTGAAATTGGATATCTACGAGGCTGTTCAGGAACTTGGACTTTCAAAATACTTTGTGGGAGGTCACCCTATGGTCGGTTCCGAGAGATCCGGCTACGATGCAGCTACAGACAGACTCATTGAGAATGCCTATTACTTCATAACCCCTGCTGATGGTGTTTTTCCCGGAAAAACTGAAGAGTTCTCAACATTTATCGGAGATCTTGGAGCAATACCTATCATATATTCTCCGGTGGAACACGACAGGATAACTTCTTATATAAGTCATGTACCGCATGTCATCGCCGCCTCACTGGTCAACCTTGTGGCGGAAGCAGACAGCCCGGACAATATATTCAAATCACTGGCAGCCGGAGGTTTCAAGGATATAACCAGGATCGCATCCTCCAATCCGGTGGTATGGGAGCACATACTCCTGGCAAATCCTGACAATATCGTAAACGGTCTTCAGGAATATGTTGAGCTTATAGACAAAATGATTTATCATATTAAGCAGCGCGATGCGGCTGGGATAAATGCATTTTTTGCATCCGCAAGGGACTACAGAGATTCCATTCCTAACAACAGCAGCGGTGTCATAAGAATGCACCATGAACTGTTTGTGGATATTCCTGATGAGGCTGGTGCGATAGCAAAGGTGACATCATTTATCGCAGAGGCAAAGATAAGCCTCAAGAACATTGGAGTCTCCCATAACCGGGAGGATGAGGAAGGGGTTCTCAGGCTCTCATTCTACGATGCTGATGCAAGAAAGAATGCGCAGGATGTACTTAATGCCGCAGGCTACAGGATCTATAACCGTTAGGTAAAAGCAGTTATAATTTTACTGTCACTTATCGGCAAATAAATTTGCGGCTCATTTTATATTAAGCCGGAGAATAAAATATTATAACCAGGCAAATTACACTAGAACAAAGGAATACCGAGAAACTATGAAGATCAACAGAGTAAAATCACTTAACGGAGATATAACCATACCGGGAGACAAATCCATCTCCCACCGCTCCATCATGTTCGGCTCAATCGCAGATGGAATAACCGAGGTACACGGATTTTTAAATGGAGCAGACTGTATATCATCCATGAACTGTTTCAGACAGATGGGAATAGATATTGATTACGACGGCAGCGTCGTTACTGTACATGGCAAAGGTCTGCATGGACTGTCAAAGCCTGAAGGCACACTTGATGTCGGCAACAGCGGCACAACCACCAGGCTTATATCGGGTATCCTTGCCGCTCAGCCATTTGCAAGCAGACTCATAGGCGACGCGTCCATTTGCAAGAGGCCTATGAAGAGAATCATGACACCACTGTCCATGATGGGCGCAGACATCACATCTGAACTCGGAAATGACTGTGCACCGCTCATAATCCACGGAAAGGAACTGCACGGAATCCACTATGACTCACCGGTTGCATCTGCCCAGGTCAAGTCATGTGTGCTCCTTGCCGGACTCTACGCAGACGGCGAGACAAGTGTCACCGAACCATATGTGTCAAGAAACCACACTGAGCTCATGCTCGAATCTTTTGGTGGTGATATAAGAACAGATGGAACTACTGCTACCGTAAAGCCCGTTGATAAGCTTGTGGGACAGAAGATCCTAGTACCAGGTGACATATCCTCCGCAGCTTACTTCCTTGTCGCAGGACTTATCACTCCAAACTCATGTATCACCATCAAAAATGTCGGCATCAATCCTACCAGAGATGGAATACTGGAAGTCATCAAAGCAATGGGCGGCGATATGGAATACTCCAATGTAGTTAGCGGATGCGGTGAGCCAACCGCAGATATCACAGTTAAGACATCAAACCTCAAAGGCTGTGTCATAGAGGGGTCCATCATACCAAAGCTCATTGACGAGATCCCTGTCATAGCAGTTCTCGCATGCTTTGCAGACGGCGAGACTATCATCAGGGATGCCCAGGAACTCAAGGTCAAGGAATCAAACCGAATAGATGTCATGGTAAACGCTCTCTCATCCATGGGTGCAGACATAACCGCAACCGATGACGGAATGATCATACGTGGCGGAAAGCCACTTCATGGAGCCGTGATCGACAGCCACCTTGACCACAGGATTGCCATGAGCTTCGCCATCGCAGGACTTAACGCTGATGGCGATACAGAGATCACCGGAGCTGAATGCGTGAACATCTCTTATCCGAAATTTTATGATGATCTGGCTGGACTGGAACGTTAAAGATATATAGATTATTTTTAACACAAATAAAGGCGACACTACAGTCTGTGATGCTTTGCATCCTACCAGGCAGCTGTGTCACCTTTATTTGTGTTACTTTTTATCCTAATAATTTAATGATATCCTGCTCTGTCCAATATTTATTTTGCCACAATTCATGGACTATTCACAACAGCTTACTCCGTTGCCCTCTCAAACTCATCAGTTCCAGTATCTTCCCAGTTTGTCCTTCCACTGCTTATCACTTCTCCACTGGAAAATACATATGCGTAGATATCTTTTATTTCGGCGCTGCCATAATCATATGTTCCATCACCGCCTTTTTCAGCGCGATACCTTACATACAATCCACACTTCCCATTCTCTGACTTGCCATCATATACAACGTATTCCACGGAATTATCACTTTCCGACAATATACATCTTGATGATGACTCCGAGGCGCCGTAACGCACTTCGAATTTCTCAGCAGTGGCATCTGAATATTTCTCATAAATTGCATGATAGCCGGCTGTTATCTCATTATTTTCTGGCTGATCATCTACCGTGGAATCAACAGCAGAATCAGTGGAACTCTCTGCATTCTTCCTGCTGTCACCCGAAGCTTTTTCCGTTATCGCAGAGTCTTGTTCGCTGTCTTTTTCTATATCCGTATCTTCTCTTCTATATCTGGTCGTGAGACGTCTACTGCTGGTCTGCCCATTAAAACGCAAGGTCACAAGCTCGTCACGCTGTTCAGCACCAGACACTACCACCTCCACGCGATCAATATACCATGTCGTCTTTAGATCGCTTTCGTCAAATCTTGCACCATCATTTGCCACTTCAAATGACCTATATGCAACAGTCTTCTCTTTGCCCTTCAGCACCAGCCTTCCATGGGCAGCTCCAAATGAAAAATCCGGGTCGCCAACAGAATAGATCACAAGCTCATAATCACCATCTGGGGACGTTGACGTACTTATCTGCTCAGTTTCGTAACGCGTCTTATATCTAACATAACCTAATGGCAACAACACCACCATTACCAATATGCCGGCTATGATCACAACATACTTTGCTATATTATTCATGGTTATTTTCTGCCTGTCTCCTCATACATTCCTATTTTCTTCATTTTTATATAAAATTCTAAAAAATTAATTATTATTCTGCGAACAATTGGCCGCATCAATGGCAATCACAAGCATAAGTGCCATGATCTCATCACCCGGATCTGCGATATCAAGTGTGTATGTATCTCCCCAGCTGAGAAACTGCTTTGCTATATTTGCCACCAGCCTGCTTCCAACTGTAACATTGTAATTCCATGAAAGGAAATCTCCATCACACTGCCATCCTCCATACTCAATACTGTACGAAGGCTTGAAGAATGTAAATTCCTTCTTGATGCTTCCACACGGTCTGCCACCAACACTGATGTCAAATGTAGGCAGGAATGTGAATAATCTCTGACTAATAAGTCCTATCTCATTTCCCGCAATGTCATATACGTGAACCTGATGCGTCAGCCGAAATGCCTCCGACTTCACAAAATACTTTTTGTTTCCCCATTCATCATATATATCATAGGTATCTGTCCAGGCAAATACCCGTTGTTTTATCATAAGTCTCATAAAATCCACTCCTTATATCATATGTCGTCGTGCATAAGCGCGATGACATGCGCACGCCTACTCACTTGCGCTCATTATATGACGTATCCCGGCACCACCAGCTTTACCACGTACGACACCACAAATATCCCAAGCCACACATACACATACCACAGATGGAATCTCACAAGCGGTGTTCTGCCCTTTGTGGCAAGCCTTATCGTATTGCCTATTAAATATATAGTACAAATACACACCAGATATACCGTCGCCACATGGTAATACAACGCTATCAACAGATGTCCGTGGAGCATGGCAAGTACAGCCCTTGTCGTACCGCATGCTGGACATATCACTCCTGTAAACCGGCGTATCTGACACCCTTCAAGCCATGATGTATCCGACAGGACACGAAGGAGCAGTATATATACCGCCGTGCCGATAAGCAGTGTTATGAGCACTGCTATCTCCGCAATATATAACTGCCCCTCTGTATGTCCTAGAAGTTCAAATAATCTATATATTTTTCCGCTATGTCTTTCTGCGTTTTTATGTTCCATAGAATATCCTTTGTCTCTATTGAGTGATTGCCACCCTCATATCTGTAGAGTGGTATATGTCTTCCCTCGCAAAGTTTGGTTATCTCACCCGTGTTCACTAGCGGATCCGCCGTTCCGTGAAAAGCTATGCCATTTGAATTGGCATATTGCATGGTAATCTCAAGCGGTGTGAAATATATATTTCTTACTTTAAGTCCTTTCTCCGCCACATATCTTGCAGATATAGCCGTACCTATACTCTTTGATAGAAATACTATATCCTCAGCATCCGAGAAATCCACATCCTTCAGACAATCTACCGCTTTATTCCAGCCATCATCAAATACCTTCTGTATCTCCTCCGGGAGATGTCCCGAAAGCTTGCCATATGTCACATCAACAATCTCATATCCATGTGCCATCATATATTTTTTACTGTAGTAAAGTAACGGTTTATCGGTGTGATACCCGATTCCCGGGAATACCACACATATCTTATTTCCCATTGATGGTCTCCTCTTCTGCTATTTTATCAGCATAGCATCGCCAAACGAGAAGAATCTGTACTTCTCATCCACTGCAACCTTATACGCCTCAAGTATATGCTCTCTGTCGTACAGCGCAGAAACAAGCATAAGAAGTGTTGACTCTGGCAGATGGAAATTCGTGATGAGCGCGTCAATAACCTTGAACTTGTATCCCGGATAAATAAATATATCCGTCCATCTGCTGCCTGCATGTACTGTTCCGTCATCGTCCGACATGGACTCAAGTGTTCTGGTACTCGTCGTTCCAACGGACACAACTCTTCCGCCTGCAGCCTTTGTCTCGTTGATCATATCTGCGGCGTCCTGCTCTATGATACAGAACTCAGAATGCATGTGATGATCCAGAATATTCTCCTCCTTAACAGGTCTGAATGTTCCAAGTCCGACATGGAGTGTCACGTGCGCTATCTTGATTCCCTTCGCTTTGATCTGATCTAGCAGCTCTGTTGTAAAGTGAAGTCCTGCTGTTGGCGCTGCCGCTGATCCATCATGCTCTGCGTACACAGTCTGATATCTGTTCTTATCCTCAAGCTTGTGTGTGATATATGGTGGGAGCGGCATCTGTCCCAGCTCGTCAAGAATCTCCTCGAATATTCCATCGAACTCAAATCTGATGAGTCTGTTGCCCTCCTCGACTATATCAACAACCTCTCCCACAAGTTTGCCCTTTATAATCCCAGTCTCGGGATCAGGTTCATTTGACTCTGATCCAAACACTATACGAGCTCCTACCTTACACTTTTTGCCCGGCTTTACCAAAGTCTCCCATGTACAGTCATCCTTTCGTTTCAGAAGAAGAACCTCTATGGATGCTCCCGTGTCCTCCTTGACTCCCATAAGTCTCGCAGGAAGAACCCTTGTGTCGTTGATGACCAAACAGTCGCCCGGATTCAGGTAGTCTATCACATCATAAAAATGCTTGTGCTCTATCGTATTGTCTTTCCTGTCCAGGACCATGAGACGTGACTCACTTCTTTTAAGGAGTGGGTCCTGTGCTATAAGCTCCTGTGGCAGATCATAGTAAAAGTCTGTTAATTTCATCATATCGTAATTCCTCACATATCTATTCACACAAAAATAACTGTCTGGCGCTGGATATATACAATATCTCCGCGCCAAACAGTTACATATTATACTACTATCACAAATATTTCAAGGATAGTGCCTATTACGCTCTGATCTCGATTCCGAGCTTGCCGAGCTCCTTGAGGATCTTGGCGATGATTCCATCGACCTCTGATGTCTCAAGTGTTCTATCCTTTGCACGGAATGTCATTGTGTAAGCCACCGACTTCTTGCCCTTTGCGATCTGCTCGCCCTCGTATACATCAAAGAGCTTGTAACTCTCAAGCAGCTTACCGCCACACTTCTTTATGACTTCCTCTATCTGTCCAACAAATATTCCCTTGTCCACAACAAGACTCAGATCTCTTGTACTTCCAGGGAACTTTGCTATTCCTTCATACTTGATATCGAAACTTGACAGCATAACCAGTGTAGGCATATCTATAACTGCAACATATACCTCACCCTTAAGGTTGTAGTTGTCACATACCTCAGGATGTACCTGTCCGATAAATCCGATCGTCAGTTTGCCCTTCTTGAGCTTTGCCTGGCGACCTGGATGAAGGAATGTATACTCTGACTCCGGCTCGTATGTCACCTGACCCTTAAGTCCAACCTTGTCTGTAAGCTCCTCGAGAACTCCCTTGAGATCAAAGAAATCTCCCTGACCATACATACCGATAGTCAGTTTCATTCTCTCCTCCGGAAGCTCTGTGAGTGGAAGTGCCTTTGGAAGGTATACATTTCCGAACTCATAAAGTCTTGCGATCTTATTCTTTCTATTGTAATTAGTTGCCAGTGATGTAAGAATACCATTCAGTGATACGGTTCTCATGATACTGAAGTCCTCACCAAGAGGATTTGCTATTGTCACTGTCTTTCTAAACTCACTGTCAGCAGGCAGGAGCAGTTTATCAAATACCTTAGGGCTCTCGAATGAGTAGCACATACCGCCTGAGAAACCATTTGCCTCAAGGACATCCCTTGCGATGGCATTGATCATCTGGTCATATGGAAGCTTGCCAACTGTTGCCTCACCCCTTGGAAGTGACACAGGAATGTTGTCATATCCGTAGAATCTTGCAACCTCCTCTGCCAGATCTGCCATGCAGTTCAGATCCTGTCTGAAACTTGGCACATCCAGAGTGTTTGTCTCTGCATCATATGTGAGTCCAAGTCTGCCGAAGTAGTACAGCATCTTATCAGGCTCAACATCTGTTCCGAGAAGTGCGTTCATCTTATCAGGCTCAAATGGAAGTTTCTTGTCCTGTACAGGATTTGGATATACGTCAACAGCTCCGCCGACTACCTCACCTGCGCCCATCTCCTCAATGAGCTGACATGCTCTGTCTATTGCCTCCATTGCAAGATTTGGATCAAGTCCCTTTGTGAACTTGGCTGCCGCATCAGTTGCAAGGCCAATCCTTCTGGATGAAAGTCTGATATTTGTTCCATCAAAGCAGGCTGCTTCAAAGAGCAGTGTATCGATACTGTCTGTTACCATTGAGTTCTCACCACCCATGATTCCGGCGATACCGATCTCCTTCTCACCGTCACAAATCATCAGAACGTCATGGTCAAGCTTTCTCTCCTGTCCATCAAGCGTGACAAATGTATCTCCGTCATTTGCACGACGAACTACGATCTTGTTGCCAGCTATGGTGCTGAGATCATATGCGTGCATAGGCTGTCCGTACTCTTCCATAACGTAATTTGTTATATCGACAAGGTTGTTGATCGAACGGATTCCCTGTGAAGCAAGTCTCTGCTGCATCCACTTTGGTGAAGGTCCGATCTTCAGGTTCTTGACAACCCTTGCTGTGTATCTAGGGCAGAGGTCAGGATCCTTTACTTCTACTGATATATAGTCATTGACATCCTCGTCATTTCCTGTCTTTGTTACCACTGGTGGATAAAATGGCTTGTCAAATGTAGCTGCTGCCTCTCTTGCCATACCGATCATTGAGAAACAGTCTACTCTGTTGGATGTGATCTCGTACTCAACTACAACATCGTCAAGTCCAAGTGCCTTCACAGCATCATCACCAGGTTTCACACCTGACTCCACTGGGAATACATACACGCCATCCTCCGGTGCTTCCGGATAGAAGTCTCTTGATGAACCAAGCTCCTCTATACCGCACATCATACCATTTGACTCAACGCCTCTGAGTTTCCCCTTCTTGATCTTGATTCCGTCAGGGTACTCATTGTTGTCGCCGTGTGCTGCCGCAACCTTACCACCGTCAAGTACAAGTGGGATGAGATCATTTACCTTTACATTCTTTGCTCCGGTCACGATCTGAAGAGGCTCTGTCTGTCCCACGTCTACCTGACACACTACAAGTTTATCTGCATCCGGATGCTTATCCATAGTGAGAATCTTGCCAACAACGATCTTGTCAAGATTCTTATCTTTCTGTTCGTAGCCCTCTACATGTGATCCTGAGAGAGTCATAGCATCTACAAACTCCTGAGCTGTCACATCCAGATCAGGAACATATGCCTTTATCCATGATATAGGTGTATTCATCTTACAAATCTCCTTTATAAATCTATTCCAATGTCAATATTCTATCTAGCAGCGTCCATCTCTAAAACTGGTCTAAGAATCTCATGTCGTTCTCGTAGAGAAGTCTCATGTCATCTATCTCATATTTAAGAAGTGTTACTCTCTCAAGACCAATTCCAAATGCAAATCCTGAATATACCTCAGGGTCTATTCCACAGTCGCGGAGAACCTTTGGATGAACCATACCACAGCCAAGGATCTCTATCCAGCCGCTGCCCTTACATACACGGCAGCCCTTGCCGCCACACTTGAAACATGTGATATCACACTCTGCTGAAGGCTCTGTGAATGGGAAGTGGTGAGGTCTGAACTTGACCTTTGTGTTCTCACCGAAGAACTCCTTTGCCCACTGCGCCAGTGTTCCCTTGAGGTCAGCCATGGTGATTCCCTTGTCTATTACAAGTCCCTCTACCTGATGGAATGATGGTGAATGTGTCGCATCAACCTCATCAGCTCTGAATACTCGTCCAGGTGAAAGGATTCTGATTGGAAGATTACCCTTCTCCATTATTCTTGCCTGAACAGGTGATGTCTGGGTACGAAGAAGGATATCCTTTGTCACATAGAATGTATCCTGCTCATCCTTTGCCGGGTGATTTGCAGGGATGTTCAGCAGTTCGAAGTTGTACTTGTCGTACTCTACCTCAGGGCCCTCAACTATCTCGTAACCCATACCGATGAATACTCTCTCCAGATCCTCAAGAGCTATCTGGTTTGGATGTCTGTGTCCAGTGAGTTTCTTCACACCAGGAAGTGTTACGTCTATTGTCTCTCTCTTCATCTTCTCAGCACGGAGTGCTCTGTTGATGGACTTTGTCTTCTCGTCGAGTGCAGTCTCTATCGCCTGACGCGCCTCATTTACCATCTGACCAACCTTTGGTCTGTCCTCCGGTGCAACATCCTTCATTGATTTGAGAACCTGTGTGAGTTCTCCTTTTTTACCGAGTATCGCCACCTTCACATCGTTCAGTGATGATACAACCTCTGCGCTCTCGATCTTCGCAAGAGCCTCTGCCTTGATGGCTTCCAACTTGTCTTTCATTGTATTTCTCCTTTTTCTATTTCTAGGGATTTCATAGTGGATTCTATATTATATATACTTATATATAAGTATATAAGTCACGGAATTGCTCCGCCTTCGGCTCCCGCAATTCCTACAGAAATTCGCGCTCTGCCCTATCGGGCTGCTCGCTCATTTCTGTTGTGTTTTCTAGAGCATGAGCAGTTTTTCATGCAAGCATGAAACTGCTCATGCTCCGAAAACGACTTATACACTAAAAAAGTCCCTAGTATGTTATACATACTAGGGACGAATTATATCCGCGTTACCACCCTGATTCCAGACATTCTCTATATTGCTGATCATATATGTCCGACTCTCATTAGACGTTTATCGCACGTCACACGCCTCAGCCTACTCAAAACACCATGTATACTCAATTTCTTCAGCCGTGGTGACTCAGATGTGAAATTAAATACGCTGCTTTACCAAACCGGGCTTTCAGCCGCTGACCCAGTCTCTCTGATGGTGACATGCGCATCTTTTGCATCGTCACTGTCTGTAGAGATAATATACCTACAGTCGGCAGTTCGTCAACACCTTTTTTGTATACGGTGCTTATCTTCCCTGCGCTTTTTTCTCTCCCTACGTCGTTTCTTTCTGCTCGCCTTCCGTGCTCGGCGCCTTATACCTCGGATTCCATCGTCCATAAATTTATTGATCTCCGCGCCGATAAGCATCACATACATACACATATACAGCCACAATGCCATAAGTATCACACTTGCAAGACTTCCATACATATATGTATTTATACCTACAAGATTAATATAACTCGAAACACCAAAAGAAAGGAGCATCCATAATATTGTCGTCAATGCCGCCCCTGGCATTGCTGTTTTTATCCTGACCTTTCCAACTGGCAATGCCCAATAAGCGACAAGCATAACACCAAATAGTACAGTAGGCGCAAATGCGATCTTTATGATAGAAAGTATATTGGCAACCGTGTCAACCAGTTGAAATCCCTCTACAGAATCAAGACGTACCAGTATCTTTGACACAACAACATCACCGAGAATATATATAACCATCACAGCCACAAGCATCACACAGAATATCAGCGTATACAGCGTATGTATTGCTCTTCTCAGAAAGTAATTGACACTGTCCTCCTTACCTGCCATGAAGGTCAATCCCCTGCCTATAGCCATCGTTCCCTTTGATGCAGACCATACTGTAAGTACTATTGATGCAGCCGTTGCAACAAAAGAACTCTTGCTATTGAATATCTCTGCAAACATAAACTCAAAATTTGAATTTATCTCTTCTGGAAACACCTGTCTCACTATCTCCATCACCTGTGCCTCAGTAAATGGCAGATATTTCACAAATGTGAGAAGAGTCATAGCAAGTGGGAACAAAGACAACAGCAGGAAGAACGCAGACTGCGCTGCAAATGCTGACACCTGGTCTTTATTCATCTCCGCCATAAACAGCCTCACTTTATGATATATGAGCACTGCTCGCTTTTTTATCTTCATACAAACAAACTCTCCATTACCTTTCAACCGAACTTAGAACTGCCCCATTGTAGTAGTGGCTTATTATCTGGGCGGCCGTATACCCGAGCTTTGCCAGCTCATTTGCACCATTCTGGCTCATACCGACACCGTGTCCGTATCCGCCGCCCTTAAGAATATAAAGTCCTGAACTTGTATCTTTCTTCACATAATAAAAATTACTTGGAACTCCAGTCCATCCTGTAAGCTCAGATCCATCCTGCTCAGTGATCGCCTTTCCGTCCGTGGCGAACAGCACTCTTATATTGCTCTGTCCACTCACAGTGACAGAACCAGCATCGCCAGTTATAGTTACTGCCTTGACAAGTCCGCTGTCATCCCTACTTGTGACCGCCACTGATTTGATATTTCCCACAGATGTTGCAGATACATCCGAACATCTCGAAAGACCTGTCTCTATCGCCTGTCTCATCTCTGAATCTGTATAGCTCACCGTCCACCTGTACATAGGAAGATTGCGCTCCACTACATCAGTGTCTGTCTTGCCATCCATAAAGTCCTGGAATGCAGTTTCATTGCTGAAATACGGTATATCTAATGCAGTATTCTGTATCCTCGTACAGGTATATGGCATGCTGCCTCCCCATACCTGATCACTAGTAGTCGTTGTTCCACATGATGTAGAAAAATACACAGCATTTATTATCTCTCCATTGTATGTTGGGACAACTCCCGCAGTCTCATCCACTGCAGTGATCGAACTGTCTGTCTCCGGGAAATTATTGTATACCTGACACGCAGTTGTATCATCGAGATCCGCATCATATCCCCTGTAATTGCAGCCTAGCTTTCTGTATGTAAATCCCCTTGCACATATAGCCTGTGCCTTCAGAGCTTCCATACTGTAACTTGACGATACCTCGCTTGAAACGACACCGTAAAGATATTGCTCTATATTCACTTGATTTACAACCATATATCCTGATGAATCCTTTGTTATATCAAGTACTCCATGATATCTTGGAACACCACCGGTTTTGCTGAGACTCGATACAGTGATAACTCCATCAGAGCTATCTGGCTCTACAATTATCCTTGATGCTTTCACATCACTTCCTAGAGACACCATATCTCCAGCCTTATAGTTTTTTGCCTTCCCATCACTTGTGACCTTAACTCCTGTACTACAGGAAAATTCAACATAACTCTGATAGTAATCTCCACCATTGGTCAGTATTACTCTGACACTGTTCTCCATTCCTGTTATAAAAACTGATGCACCACCGTTACCAGAACCGCCGCTTGCCCTGTCTGATCCGTTTCCAGAGTATGTGTCTGACCTTTTCTTTTTTGCCGCAGCCACAGTTCCCGCGCCCTGTATCGTGTAGTCAAATTCTTGTATATCACTGCCGTCATCACTGTCTGATACAGCGTACATTACCAGATCCTCCGTTGGATCATCCGGAGCCTGTATAACTATGGTCTCTGCCACGTTTGTTCCATCAGCATCTGATGTGTCATCACCCACCTTGCTCTTACCTGTTATTATCATATAGCCAGCCACAAATACCAATATGACAGTTATGAAACTTACCACCTTAAAATTTTTATTATATTTTATTTTCTGATACCACTTTTTCTTCTGATCTATACGCATATCCTAATCTCCACCTACAGCTCCGATAAAATGTCCAATTTACAGAGAAAAAGCAGCATATACATGCTGCTTTTTTGTCTTTTGTAATAAACTGAAATGCGCCCTTGCTTTTGAGTCCTAGCAAAGCTAGGTGGGCAACCGCAACTACACATCAGTCTTCCACTAGAACTTATATAACGAGGCTTGACTTCAATGCAATGATGTAGGAATCCCTTTTATTCAAATGTAGGTTCAAAATCACAAGAGACTTAATACATCTCAGCTTGTGAACTCATTATACATTACCTTTACATCACATGCAAGATTTTTTCACATGAAGTTTAACCGCCATAGAATACCTGCTGTCTTACTCTGTAACTGTCAGTAGTACCTTGATTTGTTCTTCTGTCATATGGTAAAATATAAATACTTATGGCTATCGCTAATTCCCATATACGAAAGGCAGGTGTATACACATGGATAGAACCACACTACAGATGGGATATATAATAATTTTAATTATATTTTTTCTTGCGCTGGTGATCATGACTATCTTATATATTAGGAAACGGCTTGCTGCGCGTCGTGAGGCAATTGACCACGATATAGACAAATGGTCAGAGGAAGTGATCCAAGAAGAACAGAGCGAGAGCAAGGGCTACTGGCTAAACAAAGATGACATAGACGAGACCGATCAGACATACCGGCTCAGGTACTACCACTACTTTGACAATATAGATGAATGTATCCAAGATCTTATCGTTGAGATGTATGACTGCGGTTTTGTCAGAACTGAAGATATTTTTGTCGCAGCATATGGAGAGGACGCATTAAAGCCCAATTCATTTATCTACATGACTGACGATGATCCAGATTTTGAAAAGGCTAAGTCTTCACTGCCACCAGTAAGCGAAAAAGACCAAAAGATAATTTATAATCTATGGGTATCATATGTTGAAGAACTTCTTGAGAAAATTGAGATCCATACAACGCAGGCAAATCAAGAAATCATAAAAGATGCACTTATGGTATATGGGCGCAAAAAGATCAGTATTCTTCTTCGCAGCCCTAAATGATCATTCAGCATTTTAATTCAAAGGAGTATTTTTATTATGAAAGACAATTGTATAGTTGCTCAGTCAGGCGGTCCTACAGTAGCGATAAACGCATCACTGGCAGGTGTTATAGACGGAGTCAAAAAAAGCAAAAAGTTTACAAGAGTATATGGTGCTATCCACGGAATCCAAGGAGTACTGGACAATAACTTCATAGATTTGTCCCTCATGGCACTATCCAAATTCCCACTTGTGAACACACTGGAACTCTCACCAGCTATGTATCTAGGATCATGCAGATATAAACTTCCTGATTTTGAAGTTGACTCAAAACCATACGAGATCATATTTGACCGATTTGAGGAGTATAAAGTTGCCGCTTTCTTCTATATCGGCGGCAATGACTCTATGGATACAGTTGATAAGCTCAGCAAATACGCAAAAAAAATCGGTTCAGATGTAAAGATCATCGGTATACCGAAGACTATCGACAACGATCTGTGCCATACAGACCACACTCCCGGATTTGGTTCAGCAGCCAAGTATGTAGCATCTACAATGTTAGAGATTGCACACGACACTTACATCTATCAAATACCTAGTGTAGTTATCGTTGAGATCATGGGACGCGATGCTGGATGGCTCACCGCAGCCTCATGCCTTGCAAGAAACGACTACAGCCCGGCTCCTCATCTCATCTATCTTCCTGAGGTCGACTTTGATGAAGATCAATTTATAGATGATATAAAGAATGTATTAAAGACTTCTAGATGTGTCATAGTTGCTGTATCTGAAGGTATACACGACAAAGACGGAAATTACATCAGCGCCACAGCTGCTGTAGCTGACAAATTTGGTCACGCTCAGCTCAGTGGAACCGGAAAGGCACTTGAAAGCCTTGTGAAGGACAGAATGGACATAAAGGTTCGTTCAATAGAGCTGAATGTTCTTCAAAGATGTGCCGCCCACATTTCCTCAAGAACCGATATCAATGAGTCATTTGCCCTCGGACAGGCTGCTGTAAAGTATGCAGCAGATGGTATGACAGCTGTTATGTCTACTATAAAGAGAATTTCCAACGATCCTTACCAGTGGATCATTGAGCCTGAAAACGTAGCTCTCATCGCCAATCAGGCAAAGGCTATTCCTCTTGAATGGATCACACCTGAAAAGAATGATGTCACATCTGAGATGGAAGCATATCTCAGGCCACTCATAATCGGTGAGGTTTCCCTGCAGTACAAGGACGGACTTCCAATGTATCTGCCGGTGAACCATCTGCTTTAAGAAAAACGAATGCCCATTGAAACAGAAAGATGTATATATACCCCTCAGTCGTCTGTACTATCGATTGCGGGGTATATATAAATTTTTTTTGTTTTCAATGGGCCGCACCGGCTGTTGATGATATATATTTATTTTGTGTACCCTACTGCAGATTCGTGTATCCGAGCAGCAGCTCTTCAACTGCCATGGCTGCCTCGCGGCCTTCTCTGATAGCCCATACAACCAGTGACTGACCTCTGTGCATGTCTCCTGCTACAAATACCTTTGGTACATTGGTTGTATAAGAGTTTGGACATGGTGTCTTGACATTTGTCCTCTCGTTGAGTTCTACACCAAAGCTCTCTGCCACATATGTCTGGCATCCGAGGAAACCTGCTGCGATGAGTACAACGTCACAGTCAACGATATACTCGCTTCCCTCTATCTCTGTCATAGACATTCTTCCAGTCTCAGAATTCTTTTTCCAGTCGAGTTTCACGCACTTGGCGGCCTTGACATTTCCATCCTTGTCCTTGATGAATTCCTTGACTGTAGTCTCATATATTCTAGGATCATGTCCATATACTGCTATAGCCTCCTGCTGACCGTAATCTGTCTTGCAGATCTTCGGCCACTCCGGCCATGGATTGTCAGGTGTTCTCGTGTCAGGTGCCTTTGGCATCATCTCAAGCTGTGTCACGCTGACAGCACCCTCGCGGACTGCTGTTCCCACACAGTCATTTCCTGTATCACCGCCTCCGATGACGAGGACATTCTTGCCCTTGCAGTTCACGAACTGCTTATCTGCAAAGCCTGAATTGACAAGACTCATTGTGGTTGTCTTGAGGAAATCAACAGCGAAGTAGATTCCCTTCGCATCCCTTCCAGGTGCCTTGATATCTCTAGGATTGGCTGCACCACAGGCAAGCACAACTGCGTCATATTCCTTGAGCAGCTCCTCAGCCTTCACATACTTGAGGTTCTTATTCTTAAGGTATCCAGTCATCTGGTCATCCTTAGGACACACAGCCTTTGCAGATGCCTTTCCGGTTGCTACCTCTGTGTTTAATACGAACTTTATTCCTCTCTTCTTCATGACATCTATTCTTCTGTCTATGATCTGTTTCTCAAGTTTCATGTTTGGAATACCATACATGAGAAGTCCGCCTGGTCTGTCACTTCTCTCATACACAGTCACGTCATGACCTCTGCCGATCAGCTGATCTGCCACTGCAAGTCCCGAAGGGCCTGAACCTATGACTGCCACTTTCTTGCCAGAGTGAACCTTTGGCTGAGCATCATTTACGAGGTCATTTGCAAATGCATATTCTATGACTGTCTCTTATACACATCTCCGAGCCCACGAGACGCGTAGTAATCTC
>URJU01000027.1 GCA_900548315.1 uncultured Coprococcus sp.
CTACGCGTCTCGTGGGCTCGGAGATGTGTATAAGAGACAGACTCCAGTCTGTTTTTCAACTGTTTTTGTCAAGTTTACTCGCCAGTTCATCAACTGTGCTGCCGAGCAGAGGATGCCTCTTGTAGCCCGCTATCGCCGAGAGAGGCTGCAGCACAAATGCCCTCTTGTGCATCTCTACATGAGGTATGTGCAGGTCATCGCTGTCATACACCATATCATCAAAAAGCAGTATATCTATATCCAGGGTTCTAGGTCCCCAGTGTATTATCCGCTTTCTTCCCGCATCCTTCTCTATCGAATTGACAAGCTCTAGCAGTTCCTCCGGCTCCCTGAGAGTCTCTATCTCGAGACATCCATTCAGAAAATCGTCCTGTTCAACCCCGCCATACGGCTCCGTCTCTATGAAATCTGACACCTTAGTTACCTTGGTGTATCTGTCCTTGTTGAGTTCATCTATTGCCATGTCGAGGTATGATTCTCTATCTCCCATATTTGAACCAAGTCCCAGATATGCAACATGCTTTTTCCTGCTTATAGACACCGATACATTGTCGACATGTACCAAAACCGGTGCCCACGGCTTTTTGACAGTCACGTCAACGCCTCGCACATCGTCGTATTTCAAGAGTATCGTATCCGCAATCTCCTCAGCCACGGCCTCGATCAGCTTATAATTTTTATTCTTCATGATATCCTGGATATCATTGCACACCAACCCATAATTCACCGACTTATCAAGGTCGTCCGATCTTCCCGCAGCTCTTGTAGACACATGCATCGACACATCAACTATGAACTTCTGTCCAAGCACAGTCTCCTCGCGGTACACCCCATGATGGGCGAATATCTCAAGTCCCTTTATATTTATTTTGTCCATATCTGTCACCTTCTATCTGGCATTCAGCATTGCATATGTCATCTTGAGTGCCCTGTAGTTGCTCTTTACATTATGTACTCTGAAGAAATCACAGCCCTTTACAAGTCCAAGAACAGATGTCGCCACCGTTCCCTCCTCGCGCTCTGTGACCGGAAGATCAAGTGTGAGCCCTATCATGGACTTTCTCGAAGTTCCAAGTAATATAGGAAGCTGCCACTTGTGGAGCAGCTCCAGATTGTTCATCAGGAGAAGATTCTGGTTCAAGTCCTTTGCAAATCCAATTCCGGGATCTACCATGATCTTGTCCCTGTCTATCCCTGCCACAAGCGCCATATTCACAGACTCATCCAGATCAGCCACAACATCGGCAAGGTAGTCTGTGTAATCTGTGTTGTCTCTGTTGTGCATAAGGCAGCAAGCCTTGTCGTACTTCGCGATGACACCTGCCATCTTGTCGTCGTATTTGAGTCCCCATATGTCGTTTATCAGGTCTGCGCCTGCATGTATACCCGCCTCTGCAACGGCTGACTTGTATGTGTCAAGTGATACTGCAACATCAAATCTGCCCTTTATCGCCTCGATGATCGGAGCTGTTCTCCAGATCTCCTCCTCATCTGAGATCTTCGTATATCCTGGTCTTGTGGATTCTCCGCCGACATCGATTATGACCGCTCCCTCGGCTATCATCTTCTCTGTCGTCTCAAGTGCTGTATCCATGGTATTGTGCTGACCACCATCCGAAAACGAATCCGGCGTGACATTCAATATTCCCATCACATACGGCTCTTTCCCTGCCTCAAAACTCTTGTTGCCTATTATCATCCTTTTATCCTCCAATCGCCGTGATAGACCCATTAATAAATTATTCCCTTATTTCTCTCAAAATCTGGCCAATAACACTCATCTGCCGCAGCACAGTCAAAACAGTTTCTCGACAGTTTGTCCGCTTTATATAAAAGATACGCAAGGCCATTTCTGTCTGCCCCATCAGTGTTGTGCGAGCCTATGGCATCGCATATCAGCTCTGTCTCCTCATCGTCAAATCCACTCTGACTTAAAATATCCCCCGCAAATTTTACGCTGAGAATATGATGTTTCTCTCCCGTATCCCCCGGATCTGCACGTCCCACATCATGTAGAAGTGCCGCGGCATATATCAACTCCATGTCTATATGAACAGCCTCTTCACTTCCTATTATATATGCTATCCTAGCCACATCCAGGCAATGGGGCAGACCATGACAGCAAAATATCCTGTCCTTTTCCTTCACACTTATCTCATACATAAGTGACTTATACATTTCATTTTTTAGTATGTTATCTATTCTCTGCATGTATGTGTCCATCATCTTTCTATAGCCGTATCAATATAGTCTTCATGTTCTGCCCTGTCTATTATCGGTCCTATAAAAGACAATGAACCAAATATGATGACAACCGGATCATCCATATCCTCGGCTTTCCTGATAGCTTTTCTCACAGCCTCATCTATATCATCCTGCACATAAACCGAATCAATGTATGTTTTTGCAAGTTTTCCAAGTTCTTTATTGCTCAATGCTCTGGGATTATCCGGCTGAACAGCAATAAAGCACTTGGCGCCCGGCATCATAATATCAAGCATCTTCATATAGTCCTTATCCTTAAATACCCCACATACATATATGAGATCCTTTCCGGCAAAATAGGTGTCTATATTCTTTCTAAGCGATCTCCATCCTCCTGGATTATGCGCGCCATCCACATAAACCATAGGTCTGTCCATCAACTTCTGGAATCTACCCTTCCACATTGTATCGGCAAGCCCCCGAACAATATTCACTTTTTTTAAATCATACCCCATATTTTGAAGTGCATATGCAGTCTCCACCGCAACAGCACTGTTATATATCTGATAAATTCCTGGAGCGGATAGACTATACCGCTCCCCTTTATACAAAAATTCACTCCCATCAAGTCCACTGCTCAGAATCTTTATATCCCCCTTAGATATCATCACAGAACTCCCTGATGTGTTATTTTTTTCACATTTTTCTATCCATTGTGGCAAAAGTTCTTCATCAACCGGATATGATATGCATGGGATATCATTTTTCATTATCCCGAGTTTCTGGCTGTATATCTCCTTCAGTGTGTTCCCAAGGAATCTCATATGATCCATACTTATGCTTGCTATGATGGTACACAGCGGTCTTTTGCATACATTTGTAGCATCAAGTGAGCCGCCCATTCCTGTCTCAAGCAGCAGTATATCCACATCCATATCCATAAAGTAGCAGAAGGCTATCGCAGTCTCAGTCTCAAATGATGTTGGTCTGTCAAGTCCATCCGCCACCATAGCATCTGCCACGCTCTTTACCCGCTCAAGATATACTGCAAATGTATCCTCATCCATATACTTTCCGTCTATTTGAAATCGCTCAAGGTACGTAAATATGGTCGGAGATATATAGCGTCCTACTTTATATCCTGCGTTTTCCAGAATTTTATCCAAAAATGCACATATGGAACCTTTGCCGTTCGTCCCTGCTATATGGATCACTTTTACCTTATCCTGTGGATCTCCTAATCTTCTCAGCAGTTCCTTTATGATTTCAAGTCCAAGGACACTGCCAAGCGTATCTGTATATTTTATATATCGTATTGATTCTTCATATGTCATGTGTGGATATTCACCTTCCTATCTGTGTCTGATGAGCGGTGTATTCTCATCTATCGGCAAAAGTGTAAATCCTTCTGCCCGTAATTCGTCAATAAGCATCTGCAAAGATTCCACCGTGGTATGCCTCGCATCCAGATCATGCATTAGTATGACCACATCATCATAGCAGACTGCATCATTCATGATATTATCCACGAGCTGCTCAGGTGTAAAGCTGCCACATACCGCATCATTATTAAGTGCATTCCAGTCATAATATACCAAACCTGCAGTATTCACATAATCTATAAGCGTATCCATATCAACTTTTGATACCGTGTTGGAACTGCCGCCTGGAAATCTATAATATATACACTTAACACCTGTTACATCATACAATAAATTCTGCAATTCCTCAACATCTTCAACGAAATCATCCAGACTGGCATATATTTTATCATAGTCATGAGTGTATGAATGGAGTCCAAGAGTGTGCCCTCTGTTAACTATATCCCTATATGTATCATAATACTCCTCTCCTCTTCCCACGACAAAAAATGTAGCTTTGACATCATTTGCATCTAGAATATCAAGTATTTCCCCTGTATTTCCAGACGGTCCATCATCAAATGTAAGATATGCCCTTTTTATCTGATCAGGCTGATCCACGGCTGCCGTTTTAGGATCATATATCCCCCCCGCCGTGTAAAATCCCCACCTGGATTGGCTCACGATATAGTAACAACAAAATATTATAGCTATAACTATCGCCGCCGCCAGCATAATGTACTGCCAGGACTCTGATAACCCATTGATCATATTTTTATTTTTCAATTTTTCTCCGTTTATATGCCTTTTTTCTATTATATTATCTTTATTCTTTTATTATGAACAGTTTTATATTCACTGCATAATCCTATTTAAAGCGGGAACAATAATAGCAAAATCTTAAATACAAGGAGAATTTCAACCATGAAAAAAGCTACGAAAAAATGTCCAAAGCCAAAACTCTTTCTGCTCACCGCTGGCATGGCGCTCACAATGATCATATTCTGCGGATGTGGCAATTCATCAGGCAATAATACGACCGGAAATTCATCTGCATCAAGCACCCAGACATCAAATGCAAGCACAGAGACATCATCTGAGACAGAGAAAAACAACTCTAACTCAAAAGAGGACAAAGGTGTGGTCGGAGGTGCCGCTGATGCAGCTAAAGATGTTGCCGACGGCGTTGCCAACGGTATAAAGGATGTTGCCGATGGTGTAGAGAACACCGTCTCTGGTATCTTCAGTTCATTTGACGATGCTCAGGACTGGTTCATGAACCAGCTGCCAAACGAAAATGGAAGATTCGAGGTGGTCAACACCGACAAAGATCTCACAAGTTTTTCAGGCGGCAAAACTGGATATCACATCGAACTTCACGACAACAACAGAGATGGTGATACAAAAGTTGGTGACTTTTATATCGATCCAAATGACGGTAAAGTCTACAGATCAGACGAACACGGCAAGACCTTTGCCGAATATGACTTTTCCGATCTCAAATAAGTCAAGAACCCTATTAGGACAAAAACTCTCACCAAATGAAAAACTCTGCTCCCGGACTCTATCCGGAGCAGAGTTTTTCTAGTTATCCGCAGTGACCTCATCTTGCAGCTCATTTCGGACTGTCATATTCTGGGGCAGCTGCAGTTCTTCCTCCTTTTGGGTCATCTCAAGGATTTCCCCTGTAACAGGATTGATCTTAACTCCCATCTGACTGGCTATCATAGTATACATATCGAATTCCCGATCCCTTGCCGCCTTTTTACGCGCTCTGACCCCCTTCGACCTGACCATCTCCACAATGCCAAACCCTATCATAAGTACTCCAAAGAATACGTATCCCGCCATCTGATCTGTAAAAAAAGCTCTTGTAACGCTGATCACGCCAATACCTATCATGATTATTCCCATAACAAAGTTGAACATCTCCAACACCACCTATCTGTTCACAAATACGTCTTCGCCTGCCTTTTCAAGCATCCTGTCATACTGTTCATACATATACTGGACACTGTTCTCTAACAGATGATAGTGCTTGATATACGGAACAAGAAGAATCATAAAAGCAAGTGCCAGGATCAGAAGTGATATGTTGGCGGTTACAACAAACGCTATACATGCAATCACCGTGAGCACCGCAAAAAGAGCCAGCACTATGAGATGTACGAGTCTCTCATGCATAAAAAAACCTATCTGCACTAGGTGTCTGTCCATCTCTTTTTTTATATCAAGATCTTCTCTCTCCAAAAGACTGTCCACATATGCTATATATCTCTTTATCCTTTTCGCCATATCTGTCCCTTCTCATGAACCATCTTCATCCTTGTTATGAGATCAATTCATCACTTTGTTCATGAAATGTTCCCACTGAGCTATCACCTTATCATAATAAAAGCTCAGAACATATGAGTCCTCATCAACGTCAACTATCATCTGAAAACATTTTCTGTCTGATGTCTCTTTCTTTTCCTTCGGAGTTCCCGCAAAGAATATCACTCTGCCCTCAAATTTTTTCATGACATCATCATAATCGGATTCGTCAATCGGCTTGTCAGGAACAGATTCAACCAATACATCATTCGCATCATAATACTTATGTCCCTCCAAAAGCAACGCCTCAACACCAGGATTTATAAACCTTACCTGCATATCGCTGACATATCTGTCACTGTACAATTCATTTGCAGAATTGTTCTCTCTCACCATTGCACCATCAAGCTCAAATTCCAACACTCCCTGTTTTGCAGAGAATACACATCTGACTATAGTGGCATCGCGAAACGACATTGTGTCTATCTCATCAACACTGTTATATCTCATATTTATATTCCTCTTACATCTATATGTAACATCTGCATAAAGACTATGCAATTCGGCTTAGTCCATAGCTTTCTCTATAGCTGCCAGCAGCTCATCGTATGTCTCAAATGCCTCAAGATCCGGATTGTCTGCCTTTATCTGATCTGTGCTCTTGAACAGAAATCCTGCCTTGCTGGCATATATCATACCGAGATCATTGTGACTGTCACCGCTGGCTATCGTGTCATAACCTATAGACTGAAGAGCCTTAACTGTTGTAAGCTTTGACTGTGGACATCTCATCTTGAATCCTGTTATCTCACCATCATCCGCAACAATAAGCTCGTTGCAGAATATAGTAGGATATCCCAGTTTCTTCATAAGTGGACCAGCAAACTGTGAAAATGTATCACTTATTATTATGACCTGTCCCTTCTCTCTTAGCTTGTCAAGGAAGTCTTTTGCCCCTGGAATAGGATCTATCTTAGCAATAGTCTCCTGTATCTCCTTAAGTCCAAGTCCATGCTCCTTCAATATTCCAAGTCTCCAGTTCATGAGTTTATCATAATCAGGCTCGTCCCTTGTTGTTCTCTTGAGCTCTGGAATACCGCTCGCCTCAGCGAAAGCGATCCATATCTCCGGTACAAGCACTCCTTCTAGATCAAGACATGTTATATACATTATTGTTCCTCCATTTTCTTATATGTATTTTGTTTTATTCTTTATTATATTCTGTTATCCCAGATTTCTCCAGGTTCATAACACGCTTTTCATTATAACACGAACTATGTACTCTAACAATCACGAATCTCTCTGTACCTGGTATAACAATACTCATAATCATTGATTATTTGACAGAGCTGTTCCTCCGAGTATATCCTCATTTGCCCAGGTTTCAGATACACGCCCCCCATGACTCCATTTTTTATCAGCATACCCTTATTTCCCATAATATTTACGAGCTGCCTGCCTGAAGTTTTCTTTACATCCAGGTATGCGTCCCAATTTTCACGAAACGCTGCTATGTATTCAGGTATATTCCTTCCCTGGACTACAACCCTGCTGCCACCATAACGTCTGTCTGGGCCTGGGAAGAAATACTCTATCCTGACGTCACTTCCACAGATCACCAGTTCCCCCCCCGATCTGAGAACCTCCCTACATGTTTTTTCAACGCCCTGTTTTTCTGTCACATCAGCATTTTTCTCTTTTATAATCTCAGATGTGTCCTTCTCATCCATAACATTCATCTCCTGTACATATCCTATACTCTGGTATTTTTCTACACATTTCTAAGGCTTTCAAATGTGTTGTATATATTCAAACGTCCGTATCCCCACTCGGGATTCGGATAATTTCTAATATCAAGTCCCCCACCTGCAGTCCTAGGTCTGACCGCTCCTCTTATCAGGTAATGCCGTATCTGATTCCCATTAATCGTTCTCACGTCTTTTCTGTCATATGACCATTCCAGCAAAAGAATACTGCATCCAGCTGCATATGCAGCAGATATAGAAGTGCCGTTTCTTATGACTGTTTCATTTTCCAATCCAGTACCGGTTATATTCACCCCCGGAGCAATGAAATCTGGCTTGACACGTCTGTCCGCGGTGTAGCCCCTGCTGTTGTCTATATAGAGATTACCATTTGTATAGTCATACGCGCAAGCACATATGGAAGTTTCAGCGCTGGCTGGACTGGTTATCGTGATCCGCGGATCACTTCTTACAAATCTCGTCTGAGGGCTCATAAAACTGCTGATGGGCAGCCACGCATTGAAACCCAACTCAGTCTCCCCGACGCCATACACCCGGACTCTCCATATTCCGTTTGCAGGGCGGATAAATCTCATCATGATCAGTTCCTGCCCCGCAGCATCTTCTATAAGGAAATAATCCACATATATAGTTCCGCCTCCGAATATCGGTCTTATGACAGTGCTCTTGTCATACCGCGGTGATATTCTATCTATATACTCGCCGCCCGGAACCTCAAGGGCAACTGAGTACGTGTTCGCCGCACTCCCCCATATCTCCAATGTAAAACTGTCATTTTCTGTAACCTCTATCTCCATGGTATCATAATCCCCCTGGCTCTGGGACGTATCATCGCTTGCTGCACTGCCCGGAATAATGCTGTCATTTTTTGAGCCTATGATCCCTCTGTAATGATGCCCCGCTCTGCCCTCATTGCCCCCCGCCACCGCAACAGCAAGACCTTTCAAGTCTCCTATATTATTTATATACTTCTCAAGAGCCCCTGCTCCTGTATGACTGCCACTGTTTGACCCCCATGTTATCAATACACACATTGGCCTTTTGAGCCTATACTGAGCCTTGAGCAGGTATGCTACAGCCGTCATTATGTCAACTTCACTACAGGCTACCGGTTCAAGAGGTATACCATACAATTCCCTAAGATTTCTCTTTGCCTGTTTGACTTTTACAGCGATCACATCCGCGCCTACCGCCACGCTCATGGCTGTACTGCCGCAGAATGTGCCGTGCCCTGTCACATCTGTGATTATCTTTCGTCCATCGTCTATGGCAGCCTGTATCTCCTCCGCGCTATACTCCATGCCATAACCATATGCCGCGGCGTCAGTACCCTCTATTGTCTGATCCCATGCCGCAAGTATCCTGCTTCTTCCTCCTTCACGTAAAAAAGCACTGTTATAAATATCAATGCCGCAGTCGACTATTCCAAGTAGCATACCTGCTCCCGTAAGCCCCAGTATATTCTGTTCCTGAATATTCACAGCACCTATCGCCTCAAGGGCACCAACATCATCCATAGGGCCATACACTTTGGGAAACAATGTATACTCCAATCTGGAAAAGCTCTCCATGTGATCGGGGGGTATCCTCTGATACACAACTGCATATCTGCTGTCTATAAGGCGCAGCTGATCCGGCTCATAAAATGACTTCAAAGCATCGCTGTCTCCATTGTACTCCACTATATACTCCACATAATCTTCAGAATAGGCCGCCTCCGATATCATTGCGCACCTCACCCATAAGACAGTTATTATAATATATGATGAAACAGCAAAAAAATTCCCACAAATATGTCGCCTATGCATATGATCAATGCATTGCACACATCGTGGGAATCCTCTTTACAGCATCACATTTGACGCTTTTGAGTACTGTTTATTTCTTTGTGTTTATATATTTGTCTACCTGTTGCTTAAGTATATTGAACTGGCACGGGCCTGTCTCGAGTACAACCGTATTGAACTCCTTGAGGTCAAACTTTGAGCCAAGCTCCTCTTCCGCGTAATCCCTGATTTCCTTGAGTTCATAGTAACCCGTTGAATAACTCTGGTATACCGCCGGATCCCCAACCAAAGTGGTGTAAAGTCCATCCGCCGCATCGCCGCTGAGTCCCTTGCCCACAAGATAATCCTTTGCATCCTGAAGACTCCATCCCTCATAGTTGATTCCTATATCAATTCTGCCACACACCAGATAATTTATCTCATCATTTATCTGATAAAGTTTGGCTACATTCTCCGAATTTGATGCGCCTTCAAATGTATAATAACTAAGC
Source organism: uncultured Coprococcus sp. (assembly GCA_900548315.1). Classification (GTDB taxonomy): domain Bacteria; phylum Bacillota; class Clostridia; order Lachnospirales; family Lachnospiraceae; genus Coprococcus. Next base: position 9,924 of record URJU01000027.1, read on the forward strand.
GCATCATAGCATGCGTACATTGCCCATCCTTCCTTGTAACCGAGGAAATTCAGCACTGTTCTGATCGGTTCCGGATCAATTGACATATAGTATGCATTCTGAAGCATATGTCCAGGATAACCCTCATGGGCAAGTGTGGTCCACATTCCGTCTGTATGTTTGCCATTTACCCTTATAAGGTTGTTGTCCTGATCATCTATCGCTGGCGACATATAGTATGCAAGAACATTCTCCTGTATTTCTTCAAGACTCTTATCCAGTTTCTTGGCTGTATAACTTATCTCTCTCATATCCGGATAGTGATCAGTGGCCGTCTCCATGAGTCTGTCTATTATCTCTGTAGGCTCCGCATCGTCGTACTCAGAGAACAGATCATCGTAATTGCTATACAGATACTCGTATGAATCGTAGTCCTTGATCACCATGGAGGTCATATCGGTTAAAAGTTGCGAAAGGTTGTCATCCAGCATCTCCGCAACCTCATCAGGTGTCTTATCAGTTCCCGCTGCATTCTGGAGCAAATATGTATAGTAGTCCTTTCCCCCTTCGTAATTGCAAAGTCCGCCATCATTCTTTCCTGTTCCCTTGAGTGAACTGAGCACATCTATAACATCCTGGAACGCTGGTATTAGACTGTCAGCCACAGCCTTTTTATTCTGTGCCTCAAAATTCCTAATCTCCTCCTCTGTGAGAAAACTCAGTGATTCAATACTGTCATTAAATGTCTGTATCATAAAATGATTGTCTTTGTCAGATATGAAATCTTCACACTGCTCTATGACTGCGTCACACACATCATCACTCATGAAATACCCCTTCTCAGACTTGACCTTTTCAAATTCAAGGTAATCATCAAAGTAATCCTTCACCATACCGAGTACTTCTATATATCTCTCCACATCACCCTTGTCGTCAAATCTGTAGTCGGTAAAATATGTGGATATATTAGCCTGAAGTCCCTTCATAGGCGAAAACGGCTCACTTAAATAGATATTGAGATAACCCTGCTCCTGATTTTCCATGTACTGTTTTATTATATCGTATGTGAGCTGCTGGTTCTCCGTCAGGTCTTCTCTGTCAAATGATGAGAGTTTCTCATATGTCTCATCAAATTCGGCCTTCTGTTTCCTGATACCCTCATCGCTCATATCATCATCACCCAGTGAAACCTCCGGCTCCGGTATTCCAAGCGCATCTCCATCTTTTATCTCATAGTTATATGTAAGTGTGTCGGATGTCACACTGTCCACATATTCATCATGAAGGAACTCTTCAAATCTCTTCTGCTCCGCAGTGTAATCTTCCTCTTTATCCCTCGTCACTCCAAATATATCCTTCACATCAAACATGTGCGAACTGCACGCAGTCGACGAAACAAGCAGTGCTGCAGCCGCAAGTATAACCGCAGCCCTCTTTATTTTCTTTGCAAATTTTATCTTAAACATATTATCTCCTTACCGTGTATTCCCCCACATATGCTATCTGAATATTGTATGACATATCTACCCCAATTGTCCATTAATTTGAATTAAATTTTATAACTGTTAAGAGCTGATATCCTACTTTTTTCTTTATTTCTTTATTGCATATTACAAAATTCCAAGTCCGTCAAGAACAACCTTTATTCCTATAAGAATAAGTATTATGCCCCCCACAAGCTCAGCCTTGGACTTATATTTTGTTCCAAATATACTTCCTATCTTCACTCCCGCAGCCGAGAATATGAATGTTATACATCCTATGAACAGAACTGCAATCACGATATATAATGTAGAGAGTTTGAGAAACGCGAATGACACGCCGACCGCAAGTGCATCTATACTGGTTGCCACCGCAAGTATAAACATAACCTTTGCACTCATGTCAGCATCCACTTCCTCCTCTTCTCCAAATGATTCCTTTATCATACTGCCACCTATGAAAAGCATGAGCACAAATGCTATCCAGTGAGACCATTTGCTTACAAGATCTGCAAAGAAACTGCCAAGCACATATCCTATCGCGGGCATTAGTGCCTGAAACCCTCCAAACCACGCACCGGCAATCGCCATATGTTTCACCTTGATGTTTCTGAGAGAAAGTCCCTTACATATAGACACTGCAAAAGCATCCATCGACAAACCTACAGCAAGCATAAACAATTCGATAATACTCATAATCTCTTCTCCATATCTTTGTATTTTGATCTACCCATTGTCCTGTTTCATCTTCGCAATATCAGTCATGAATCATCAACGGGAACTGTGTATATAAAAAGAGACCTCCCGGACAGCAAAAAGCTGTCCAGAAAGTCTCATCATCTACAGTAATACCAGATCCTCTCCGTCTTATGCATGACGAATGTCGATCATTATGTTGATATCACAACGTTTTATGAAACGCTGACTACTCCCTTAATGAACTTTGACATTCTATCATATTGATAATTTTTTATCAAGTACATTTAGGAAGTTATGCATTATCCTTTTTAATTTTCAGTTATGCTGCCGGTTTTCCCTGAATCTTCTAGGGCTGGCGTTCCGCGCAGCTCTATTAATGGGCTGCCCTTTCCTCTGATATAGTCACCTGTTATGGTAACTCTTCCAATTGTGTCATCCCTAGGTATCTGATACATGATATCCAGCATAAATTTCTCAATGATAGCACGAAGGGCTCTGGCTCCTGTCTTCCTCTTCACAGCTTCACTCGCTATCGCCTCATATGCACTCTCATCAAATCTTAGATCCACCTCGTCTAATGCGAGAAGTTTCTTGTACTGCTTTAGAATGGCATTCTTTGGCTCCTTAAGGATCTTTATATACATATCCTTGTCAAGAGCATCAAGCGTAAACAGTACGGGAAGTCGGCCAAGAAACTCCGGTATCATTCCAAAGTCTCTGAGATCCTCAGTTGTCACCTGTCTGAGAAGGTTTGGCTCATCATCATACTTGTCCTTGAGTTCCGCTTTAAATCCCATGGATGCCTGCTTGCTTATTCTTCCCTTTATTATATCTTCGAGATCCGGAAACGCTCCACCGCATATAAACAGGATATTTCTCGTGTTGATAGTCGTCATCGGAACCATTGCATTCTTGCTGCCAGAACCAACCGGAACCTCTACATCTGCCCCCTCCAGGAGTTTCAGGAGTCCCTGCTGAACCGACTCACCGCTCACATCCCTGCTGTTGCTGTTCTGTTTCTTTGCAATCTTGTCTATCTCATCTATGAACACTATTCCGCGTTCAGCCCTCTCCACATCGTTGTCCGCTGCAGCGAGAAGTTTTGACAGAACACTCTCTACATCATCACCTATATAACCTGCCTCCGTCAGTGTGGTGGCATCTGTTATTGCCAGCGGTACCTGAAGTAGCTTTGCTATAGTCTTTACAATATAAGTCTTTCCACATCCGGTAGGTCCCACCATAAGCATATTTGACTTCTCTATCTCTATGTCATCCATAGTATCAGTGAGCACCCTCTTATAATGGTTATACACAGCCACCGATATGACCTTCTTTGCATATTCCTGTCCCACAACGTACTCATCAAGCATCGCCTTTATCCTGTGAGGTGCCGGGATAGTCTTAAGCGACAACTCCTCCTGCTGCTTTTTTTCCTTTGGAGCCTTCTTCTTTACCTTCTGCGACTTTGGTATGTCATTCTGCGCTTTAAACTTTGACATGTCTATATTGCCAAACGGCATGTTCGTAAGGTCTATGAACTGCATATTGCCAAGTCCTGGCATATTGCCAAATCCCGAGTTTGAAAAACTGTCAAATGATCTCTGCATACAGTCAGGACATATGTTTATATCCCCTGGCATATGTATCAGTTTACCCGCAACACTCTCCGGTCTGCGGCAGAGATAGCAGTACTTCTCATAATCGTCTTCCTTATCAGCATTCGAATCAACGGTCTTGGAATCAGAACCCTTTTTATCATGGTTCGCATCATCACCTTTGTGTTCATTAACAGAATCAGCAACTTCATATGTAGTATCATACACATTGTCTTCTATATCATCATATTTATCTGTCATTCTCTCTTTTGTCCTCCAAAAATAAAAATCTACACTTTTTGATATAATAACATATACCAACCATATTTACCAACACCTTGAAATATGAAATTCCTGTAAACTTAAATATAGGTACCTCAAATATCACAGCCAAGCAAAATCGCTTAATAAAATAAAGTGTTCTGCCGTGAAATTTCGCTGTTTCGCCTGCATTCTCTTTACATTTCTTTTAATATTTTTGCATTTGCCCAACGGTATAGAATTGAATTTTGGGCTATGTTATAATCTGTTCAAACAAATCCAATGGGTTAAAGGAGGACTGTGAAATGAAAAAACTTGAGATTGTAGTTCGTTCAGAAAAGCTTGACGACGTAAAAGCTATCCTCGATGAGTGCGAGTCAACAGGCGCCATGGTTTCAAACATCATGGGTTATGGTAATCAGAAGGGATATAAGACAACCTATAGAGGCAGCGAATATGTTGTAAATCTTATTCCAAAGGTTAAGATTGAGACTATTGCCGCCGATGATGTGGCTGACAAGATAATCTTCAAAGTATGCGAGAGGATTTCAACAGGAAAGATTGGCGATGGCAAGATCTTCGTGTATGATGTCGCAGACGTTGTACGTATTCGAACCGGTGAGCGCGGAGAGACGGCTCTTTAAAAATTTGATATCCAGCATCATTCCTTTTTCTAACTTTGCAGCCGGCTGGTTTTTCCAACCGGCTGTATTTTGTTTTCGCGGGCAACTAGACATGGCATGTGCCATCCCGGAGCAACTTTATGAAGTTCCCCGGTGTATATCCCGTATACCACTTGAATTCTCTCTGAAAATGCGCCTGATCCGAATATCCCATTCCTTCCATATAATTTGAAATGTTCTCCTTTGGATCTTCAAACATCCTGGTCACCGTCTCTCTTATCCTAACTATCCTCGAAAATTCCTTCGGTCCTTTTCCTACCTCAGCGGCAAATGTCCTGTGTACATGTCTCACTGTACACCCCACCGCATCTGCCAGCTCTGGTAGACTAACATGTCCATAATTTTCACAGATCATTTTCTCCAAAGTCTCAGTTCTGGAGCTCACCATGTTATCAACATCCCAAATATCTTGACATTCTGCCACTATTTCCGCTATCTCATCAGCTATCACAGCTGTGATGTTCTCTGTCTGCACATTGTCTCCCTGTCTGTATCTGTTCAACAACAAGGATATTTTTTTTAATATGTTTTCATCTAGGGCATCACACCTGAAATTCATATCAGGCTGAACAATTGCAAATGCACAGCTTTTGCCGATCACCTGAGCTGCACTCAACTCATGCAGCCGTATGGCACGTATGCCCCCCGATATATAGACTATCCCTATACCGTGTAATTCCTGCGGTACTAATCTTATGCCAGAAAGACAGTATCCCGCCATAACCACGATCTTCCGTCCGTCTCTTTCAACCTTTCGCTGCCTTACATCATCACAAAAATTAACATTCAATAAAATCTGATGTGTCAATGTACACCTCCGTATTATTTTTTTATCTTTGTCAGTATATTTACTTCATTTTTTTAAACCTAAAGTAAATAAAATAAGGTATATTAGTTTATGTCCGATTTTTTCAATATTTTACCATATCCAAATACTATACTCAACCCAAGTTAGTAATTGAGGTGTGGCACTGAGATAGATAGTGCAGGCATATCTCAGTGACGTACGATCAGATATTATGTGCACAAAGATGTGTTTTGTCAGGATCAAGCCTGGCAGGACGCATCTTTTTTTATTATCTGATCACTTCCACAACAATGCAATGTATTAAAAGGAGGAATGATTATGGAAGACGTAAGCACAATTGTATTTGGAGTTTGGTTCCTCGTCGGAGCCGCACTGGTATTCTGGATGCAGGCCGGTTTTGCAATGGTTGAGGCTGGTTTCACAAGAGCAAAGAATGCAGGAAATATCATAATGAAGAATCTCATGGATTTCTGTCTCGGTACAGTATCATTCATGATCCTTGGTTCATCACTTCTGCTCGGCAGCAGTGACTGGGCTCTCGGAGGTTTCATCGGAAAACCTTCACTAGCCCTCTTCCTTGACTACAAAAATTATGACTGGTCAAGCTTTGTATTCAACCTTGTGTTCTGTGCAACAGCAGCAACCATCGTATCAGGAGCCATGGCAGAGAGAACCAAGTTCTCAGCTTATTGTATATACTCAGCGATCATCTCATTTGTCATCTATCCAATCGAGGCTCACTGGATCTGGGGCGGCGGCTGGCTTGTTGATATGGGATTCCACGATTTCGCCGGTTCATGTGCAATCCACATGGTAGGTGGTATATCAGCCCTGATAGGAGCAGCATTACTTGGACCTCGTATTGGAAAGTTCAATAAGAATGAGACAGGTAAGGTAGTAAAGGTTCACACCTTCCCTGGTCATAACCTTCCACTCGGCGCACTCGGTGTATTCATTCTGTGGTTTGGCTGGTATGGATTCAACGGTGCGGCCGCAACATCAGTTGAGCAGCTCGGAACGATCTTCCTCACAACCACTATCGCACCTGCACTTGCAACAGTTTCTTGTATGATCTTCACATGGATCAAATATGGCAAGCCTGATGTGTCAATGTGTCTGAACGCTTCACTCGCAGGTCTTGTCGCCATCACAGCACCTTGTGATACAGTTGACGCCCTTGGTGCAGCTATCATCGGTATCGTAGCCGGTCTCCTCGTAGTATTCGGAGTATGGCTCTGTGACCACGCATTACATGTTGACGATCCTGTCGGTGCCGTAGCAGTTCACGGTGTAAATGGTATCTGGGGAACCATCGCAGTTGGTCTTTTCTCAACAACATCTGTTCCAGGAAACGATACAATAACCGGTCTGTTCTACGGCGGTGGTGTTCATCCACTCCTCATCCAGTTACTTGGAGTCGTATCAGTTGCAGCATGGACAGCAGTTACCATCACCATCGTATTCCTGATCATCAAGAAGACCATCGGACTCAGAGTTTCTGAGGAGGAAGAAATCAAGGGTCTCGATCCTACAGAGCACGGTCTTCCTACAGCATACGCTGACTTTGTTACAACAAAGTAATATCTGGAAACTAACACAAATTTAATCTAGTTACTCACATATAAAAACCGTGATATGAAATCAAATTTAATCTTTCATATCACGGTTTTTTATTTGTTATTTTACATAACTTTTAGCGTCTTTTCTATTTAGCGGTGC
>URJU01000028.1 GCA_900548315.1 uncultured Coprococcus sp.
GGCAGCGTCAGATGTGTATAAGAGACAGCATTTGTCAAGCAAGTAAAGAGTCTCATGGGAGAAAAAACTGGAAAATTCATTAACATTTCATAAACTACCATATTAATACAGTATGGATTTTTTTATGAAGATTTCATTAAATAATGGGAAAAGGGGTTGGAATAATTCAATATATGATGTATGGTGGGTTTGTGAGCGGGTCAACTCATTTCATGTGAGTTCAATTCTATATTATTCTACAAATTCTGTCTGATTCTTATCGTTTCAGATACAATTCCCAGAGAGATAACGAATATGTCAATGCTCACAGATTCTCAGAGGCAACAGGTATTTATAATTTATTTACAGAGTATATGGGGTTAATACATCACATCACAAGAATCACATTGCACATTTGCCTATGGGAAAATATCATTTGTTGGGGGTGATGCCTATAGGGGTATAAGGCATAAAAACATAATGGATAGTGTATAGTTGTTTTAAATATGCACGGAATTACACATATTAGAAACTGATGCTTAAACTGGTCCTGCCGGCTGTCAAGGCAGGACCTAATTGTTTACAGTCTTCGGTGATGGTGTCTGTGATTTTTTCCATAACACTATGGCGTCTGCGATGGCATTTGCGAGATTTGTCTGATAATCCGGATCACACAGTTTTTGGCATTCTGCAGTATTGCTCAGAAAGCCGCATTCCACAATTACAGCAGTGCATGGACTTTCGACCAGCACAAGATAGTCGGAATTCCCTTTGGAAGTCCTGGAGTTATCTGGGTCAACATCGGATATCAGCTGGGTTTGTATAGCCTCGGCAAGGGATTTGCCGGTCCTGGATGTTGAATAGTAAAATACCTGGGCACCGTGGACATACTCTGCGGAGTAGCTGTTTTGATGGATACTTATGTAGAGATCAGCATTTATTTCTGCAGCTTTTTTGATTCTGCAGCGCAGGTCTGATGCCTTTTTGCTCTTTGAATTGGGGGTGTTTAGTGAGCAATCAGTATCGCGTGTTAAAAATACGGAGAATCCATTTGCAGTGAGGGTGTTTTTCAGTTTCAGTGAGATTTCGAGATTAATTTTTTTCTCCTCTATGCCGTCCGGGCTTACCTTACCAGGATCGAAACCACCGTGCCCTGGATCAATGAGTATAACAAAATCATCTTGATCTGCAGAGATATTGGTGTGTTCTTTATCGGCCGGATTGTTTTTGGATGCATTCCCACTGCTGATTCCTGTGGTTTTGTTGTCTGCTGTCTTATTGCCCGATGGCGTTGAGAGGCATTTGTAACATATAGTGGGAGGCAGTGATATTATGAGTGCTATTGCGGTGATGATGACAAAATATTTATGTTGTACTTTCATATCATATATACCAGGTTTCCTTATCAATAATCTATATGCATTTGACAGCGATACTATGCTGGGATAAAATATGGCGTACAGAGATTTATGAATGTGATTTTAGTTTTTTAGAGACAGAGGTTGAGATAAGATGGATACGATAATAGTAAGGGCTGGTGTGGATGATGCCAAAATGTATGAGAAAGCTGCTGAGATACTGAAAGCTGGCGGACTCGTGGCGTTTCCTACGGAAACTGTTTATGGACTGGGTGGAGATGCCTTAAATCCGGAGGCGTCTCACAAAATATATTCAGCTAAAGGCAGACCTTCAGACAATCCGTTGATAGTACATATAGCTGATACTGCCAGTATATATGAGCTTGCGGAAAATGTGAGTGATGACACAAAGAAACTCATGGAGGCTTTTTGGCCGGGACCGCTCACGATCATACTTAACAAGAAGGATGCTGTTCCACATACTACGACTGGTGGACTGGATACGGTGGCAATAAGAATGCCATCGCATCCAGTGGCAATGAAACTCATTAAGGATTCAGGTGTATATATTGCAGCACCGAGTGCGAATCTGTCGGGACGACCATCTCCTACGACAGCCCAGCATGTACAGCAGGACATGGATGGCAGAATAGATATGATAATAGACGGAGGGGCTGTGGGAATTGGGATAGAGTCTACCATAGTGGATATGACAGGAGAAAGACCAACCATACTCAGACCTGGATATATCACACCGGAGATGATAAAGAATATTCTTGGCGATGTGACAATTGACCCGGCAATAACGGGAATGAACAATGCACTCAGACCAAAGGCTCCAGGAATGAAATATACACATTACGCACCAAAGGGTGAACTTAGTATAGTTGAGGGTGAAAGGCTTGCGGCAGCGAAGAAGATAAGAGGGCTTGTTGCAGAGAAAAAGGCACAAGGCTACAAAACCGCAATCTTATGCGACACAGAAAATGTGAGCCTTTACGATGATGGTGTGTGTGAAAATGTATATGATGCAGGAAGTAAGAAAAATGAGATAACCGTTTCGGCGGGATTATACAGTCTGCTCAGAACTTGTGATGATATAGGGGCACAGTATATTTACAGTGAGTCATTTGAGGAGGGTGACATGGGATATGCCATCATGAACAGACTCATAAAGGCGGCAGGACACAGGATAATAACCTGTTGAGAACATGAGACTATGTATAAATAAAAATATTAATATTATCAGGAGGATCAGAATATGATAGCACTTGGATGTGATCACGGTGGATATGAACTCATGCAGGAGGTCATAAAGCACCTAGAGGAGAGAGGACTTGAGTACAAGAACTTTGGCTGCTACAGCACAGAGTCTGTGGATTATCCGGTATATGGACAGGCGGCAGCAAAGGCTGTTGCGTCAGGTGAGTGTGATAAGGGAATAATCATCTGTGGAACCGGAATTGGAATTTCAATCTCGGCAAATAAGATAAAGGGAATCAGAGCAGCACTTTGCCATGATTGTTTTTCAGCTCAGGCAACAAGAGAACACAATGATGCAAATATGCTGGCTATGGGAGCAAGAGTCATAGGACCTGGTCTTGCTCTTAAGATAGTAGATATATTCCTTGACACCCCATTCTCAAATGATGAGCGTCACGTAAGAAGAATCGGAATGATTGAGTGATGTGCAGGGAGTGCATGCAGAACGTAAGTTATGCCATAAGGAGGGACTCATCTAAAAAAGAAACCCATGACAGTTTGGTCAAGACTGTTCATGGGTTCTTTTTTATGCAGTTTCATCGAAATGCATCAATAAATCGACAAAAAACCGCGTTAAAAGGAAGAAAAATGATTAATGGATAAACATAAGTATTATCAACATAGTCACATTGTACATTAACAATAAAAAAATATCAAGGGGTTTGTACAAACTTTACAAAATGTTTATTTACAATATATCAATATCATTATAAAATAATATTACTTGAGTTTAGACATAATAATCTAATGTGATGCTTTGATAAAGCGTGTGTCAGCTCAATGCTAAAGAAGGGAGGAATGTTATGCTGCAGGAGACTATGAACGCGATAACAGAGGTTGAGTCCCAGGCTCAGGATATTGTCCGTAAGGCCAGGGAGGAGGCTGACTATACAGTAGCTGCTGCAAAGAAAGAAGCTGCGGATATGATCGCAGATGCAGGGGTGAGTGCGAAGGAGAGTATGAAAAATGCTGAGGGAAACCGAAAGTCAGAGGAAGAGAAACTGACGGTGAAGGCCATGGATATTGCCACAGCGGAGATAGGACATCTCAGGGAACGGGCAGAATCGATGGAGAGTGAAGTAACCTCAATGATCATAGCGGAGCTGGTCGGCTGATCAGATCTGCATGGAATGTAGAAAGGGGGTAAATATATGGCGGTACTTCCTATGAAGAAGATAGAGATTTGTGCCATGAAAAGGGATAGAAAAGCAGTTCTTGAGAAACTCCAGTCTCTGGGAATGGTTCAGATTGAAACGGAAAATACTGAAACTGACGACTTCAGGAAGATGAATACCACAAGCCAGAGAGCAAAGTACGAGAAGAGAGTACAGAACACGGATGAGGCGTTACAGATATTGGATAAGTATGCGCCGGAGGAGAAGTCTATATTTGCAAGTTTTGAAGGACGACGGGAGGCAACGGAGGCGGATATTCAGGAGATCATAGCCGGAAGATTAGAGTATAACCGTAAGGTGAAGAAGATTCGGGAGATCAACAAGGAGATAGCTGGATGTGAGGCGAGCATAGTAAAATGTCAGGTTGCCATAGATGGTCTGGTTCCCTGGCTGAATATGGACATACCTATCAATACCACAGAAACTGAAAAAACCGAGGTGATGATAGGAACGATGCCGCCTGGTCTGACAGAAGAGACAATATCTGAGTATATAAGCTCTGTTGAACCGGAGATGAGAGGTTATGTCGTGACGGTAGTGGGATCTGACAAGGACCAGACATGCATAGTGGTCATAGCGCTGAAGACAGTGGCGCAGAGTGTCGAGGAGATACTAAGAGCACATGGATTTACGAGAATCTCATATTTTTCCAGAAGGACACCAGAGCAGAAGATGGAAAAGTATAAGGCAGATATAAAGGAATTTGAGCAGTGGATAGAGAATAAGAAAAAAACACTTGAATCTATGGCTGAGGACAGGGATAAACTCAGGCTGTTGGCTGATTATTATCGTATAAGAGCGGAAAAATATCAAGTTCTTGGGAACCTCCTACAGTCAAAAAGCACATTTGTCATATCAGGATATGTGCTGGCGCGGGATGCTGACAGTATAGTTAGCATACTGTATGATCGTTTCAGCCTGATGGTAGATGTATATGATGTTCCGGAGGACGAGCCGGCACCGGTGCAGCTGCAGAATTCAAAAATGTTTGCATCTGCGGAGGGGGTGTTGGAATCATTCGGACTTCCCGGTAAGGGTGAGATGGATCCGACCACACCGATGGCAATATTTTATATATTCCTGTTTGGTCTTATGCTGTCCGATGCGGCATATGGTCTCATCATATTTCTTGCTTGTTTTATACTTATAAAAAAATTTCCAAAGATGGAAAGTGGACTTCAGAAATCGCTCCGCTTGTTTATGTACTGTGGTATATCAACTCTGGTATGGGGTGTATTGTTTGGTGGTTTTTTCGGAGATCTGATAACGGTGGTATCGAGGACATTTTTCCATCACGAGGTGACATTTGAACCTGTATGGTTTGCACCTCTCGATGATCCGATGAAACTTTTGTTGTTTTCGTTGTTGTTCGGACTGATTCATCTGTTCGGCGGATTGGCGCTGAAAGGATATATGTGTCTGAAGAAAGGTGATGTGAAGGCATTCGTATGCGATGTGCTTTCGTGGTTCATGCTCATCACAGGACTTGTTTTGATGCTCATGCCGACGGAGCTGTTCGCATCCATAGCACAGATGCAGTTCAGTTTCCCGGGCTGGCTAAGAAATACGAGTTATGGTCTGGCGATAACTGGTGCAGCGATCATCGTGCTCATGTCGGGAAGAGACCACAAGAATCCTGCACTCAGGCTTGCGTTGGGACTCTATGACATATACAACCTGACAGGATGGCTGTCAGACCTGTTGTCTTACTCCAGACTACTGGCACTTGGACTGGCAACGGGGGTAATAGCACAGGTAATCAATCAGATGGGCAGCATGGCAGGAGATGGAATATTCGGAGCCATAGTGTTCATCATAGTATTTGTAATAGGACATTTGTTCAATCTTGCGATCAATATGCTGGGAGCATACGTGCACACCTGCCGACTCCAGTATGTAGAGTTCTTCGGCAAATTCTACGAAGGCGGCGGCAACCCATTCAAGCCGTTTAGGGAGAATACGAAGTACATTGAGATCGTAAATAGTGCGGAAACGCAGAAATAAAAAATATCAAAGACAGGCAATGTGAAAGCGTCATTTACAGTTGTTTTTGTCCGAATCAGTATATCAGATCAAAAATAACGTCCGTCAATCGCTCACGTTGCCGTCAGTCAATCATTATTTTAGGAGGAGAAAATATTATGACAATGGGAACGGTTTTGGCATTAGTGGGAGCTGCGCTGGCTGTAATTCTTGCAGGCATGGGATCTGCATATGGAGTAGGAGTTGCTGGTCAGGCGGCGGCAGGTGTAGTAAGTGAGGATCCAAGCAAATTTGCAAAGGTTCTTATCATTCAGCTTCTTCCGGGTACACAGGGTATCTATGGGCTTCTTGTTGGATTCATAGCATTGTCCAATATAGGAATCCTGTCGGGAACACCGAAGGAGCTCACAGTAGCACAGGGACTTATGATGCTCGCAGCATGTCTTCCAATAGCAGTTGTTGGTCTTGTATCAGCAATGCATCAGGGAAAGACGGCGGTTGCAGCAGTTGGAATAGTTGTAAAGAAACCTGATCAGTTTGGTAAGGCTATGCTTTTCCCAGCCATGGTTGAGACATATGCAATCCTTGCGTTGCTGGTATCAATTCTTGCTGTGAATGGAATCAAACTTTAATAGGAGATGTTTTTATGACAGGATTAGAGACGATCGTGGAGCAGATTCTTCAGGAGGCACACAAAGAGGCTGATGAGATCAAGGCTCAGGCTGCCAGGAACGCAGACTCCATCATTGCAAATGCGAAAAAGACTGTGGATAAGATGAATGAGGAAACCCGTGAGAAAGTAACTCAGGCAGAGAAGTCTGGATCATTCAGGGCAAAGTCATCATCGGATCTGAAAAAAAGACAGGCGATACTTGCGGCAAAGCAGGACATTATAAAGAGTATGCTTGATAAGGCTTATGACAGCCTTGTTGATCTTCCTGATGATGAGTATTTTCAGGTGGTTTTAAAATGTCTTGAGAAGGCGGCACAGCCAAAGAGTGGGGATATATGTTTCTCAGAAAAAGACAGGTGCAGGCTCACTCCGCAGACGGTGAAAAAGATAGAGCAGATAGCAGAGGATAATGGAGGAAGTCTTAAGGTATCTGATGTTAGCTGTGATATAGATGGCGGATTTATCCTTATATATGGCGGAATAGAAGAAAATTGTTCGTTCAGGGCGATGCTGGATGCAAACAGAGAACGACTGGCGGACAGGGTAAATGAAATATTGTTTGTTGATAACAGATAGCTGGAGGTAGGCAGATGGCAGACAAATATATATATGCGGTAGCCAGGATCAGGGCACTTGAGATGTCCTTGATGAGTCAGGCGGCCATGGAACAGCTCATAGCCACGGATTCCTACAAAAAGGCTGTTCAGTTCATCACGGAGAAGGGATGGGGAGACAGAGACAGAACTGGCATGAATGCTGATGACATACTCAAGACAGAGACAGAAAAGACTTGGTCTGCTGTAGCTGAGATGGTTGATGATATGTCGGTGTTTGATGTCATAAGAATCCCGGATCTGTACCACAATCTCAAGGCTGCGATAAAGACTGTGGTTGCGGGAGAGACCCCTGCTCATGTATTCTTTGACAATGCCGAGATAGATGGTCAGCGTATGCTGGACATCGTCAGAGATAAGGCTTGGGACAGACTTCCGGAACACATGAGAGGCTGTGCGAGGGAAGCGTGGGATTGTATGGCGCAGGCAGGAGACGGTCAGATGTGCGATGCTGTGATTGACAGGGGAACGCTTATGGCTATCATGCAGGCTGCTAAAAAAGCTGACGACAGTCTGCTTAAGGATTATGCAGAGACTTCGGTTGCTGTGGCGGATATCAAGATTGCTGTGAGATCCATGAAGACGGGAAAGAACAGGGATTTCATGAAGAGGGCTATGGCACCTTGCGATACTTTGGATGTTGACAGACTGATAACAGCAGCAGTGGCAGGCATGGAGGAGATAGAGAGATATCTTGTTGACACTGCGTATGCCGGGGGCGCGGAGGCACTTTCCAAGTCGGCATCGGCATTTGAACGGTGGTGTGACAATCATATCATAGAAACCATAAAGCCTCAGAAGTACAACCCATTTACGGTGGGACCGATAGTGGCGTACATTCTGGCGAGGCTCAACGAGATAAAGACAGTCAGGATCATATTGACATGCAAGCTGAACCGGCTTCCGGAGGAGGCTATCAGGGAAAGGGTAAGGGAGATGTATGTATAAGATAGCTGTTATGGGCGATTATGACAGTATATACGGATTTGCAACTCTGGGCCTGGATACATTTCCTGTAGATGATCCGGAGTATGGGGTTACGCTGCTGAAAAGGCTGGCGGAGGACAATTATGCAGTCATATATATGACCGAGGCACTGGCTTCGGATCTCAATAAAGAGATAGACAGATACAGAGAGGTTATGAAACCAGCGATCATTCTCATACCGGGGATATCAGGCAATACAGGGGCTGGAATAGCGGGAGTAAAGAAATCCGTTGAGCAGGCTGTAGGCTCGGACATATTATTTAATGAAGAATGATTAGAAAATAATGGTGAAACGAGCGGATATAGGTAATTGCGAAATCGGTATAATACGATTTTGCAATTATCTATGGAGCGAGTGAGTATAGAAGGGAGCGTGAGCTGTTAAGTGGCTACAGGAAAGATTAAAAAAGTCGCCGGACCACTGGTCATCGCAGAGGGCATGCGTGATGCAAATATGTACGACGTTGTGCGAGTAAGTGAGAGCAGACTTATCGGTGAGATCATAGAGATGCATGGAGATCAGGCATCAGTTCAGGTATATGAGGAAACGTCGGGACTTGCACCGGGGGCACCGGTCGAGTCAACGGGAATGCCTCTGTCAGTTGAGCTGGGACCGGGACTTATAAGCAGTATATACGATGGAATCCAGAGACCGCTGGATGACATCATGAAGATATGTGGCAATAACCTGAAACGAGGAGTTGAAGTTCCATCGCTGAAGAGAGATGTCAAGTGGACATTTGTTCCGACGGCAAAGGTTGGCGATAAGGTGTCGGCAGGCGATGTGATAGGAACAGTTCAGGAGACGGTGGTTGTCACACAGAAGATCATGGTGCCTTATGGCGTGACAGGAACGATCAAAGAGATAAAAGCAGGAGACTTCACAGTCGAGGAGATTGTGTGTGTGGTTGAGACAGACAAGGGTGACAGGGAGCTGACACTCATGCAGAAGTGGCCTGTCCGTAAGGGGCGTCCATATCAGGAGAAGATACCACCAGTTATGCCTCTTATCACAGGACAGAGAGTTGTAGATACATTCTTCCCTATAGCGAAGGGCGGTGTGGCTGCGGTTCCCGGACCTTTCGGAAGCGGCAAGACAGTCATCCAGCATCAGCTTGCAAAGTGGGCTGAGGCGGATATCGTTGTCTACATCGGATGCGGAGAGCGTGGAAACGAGATGACAGATGTTCTGAACGAGTTCCCAGAGCTGAAGGATCCGAAGACAGGACATTCACTTATGCAGAGAACAGTCCTCATAGCCAACACATCGGATATGCCGGTTGCGGCCAGAGAGGCATCTATATATACAGGTATAACTATAGCTGAGTATTTCCGTGATATGGGTTACTCGGTGGCACTCATGGCGGATTCCACATCCCGTTGGGCTGAGGCACTCAGAGAGATGTCAGGACGTCTGCAGGAGATGCCTGGTGAGGAGGGTTATCCTGCTTACCTCGGTTCAAGACTTGCGCAGTTCTACGAGAGAGCCGGAATGGTCAAAACTTTGGGCAGTGAGGGAAGAACCGGTGCGCTGTCAGTTATCGGTGCGGTATCACCTCCTGGCGGAGATATTTCCGAGCCAGTTTCGCAGGCAACACTTCGAATAGTCAAGGTGTTCTGGGGACTGGATTCATCGCTTGCGTACAAGAGACATTTCCCTGCCATCAACTGGCTGACCTCATACTCTCTGTATGTGGACAATATGGGCAAATGGTTCGAGGAAAATGTAAATGAAAAGTTCATGGTCGACAGACAGAAGATGATGACCCTGCTTCAGGAGGAGGCAGAGCTCGATGAGATCGTTAAGATGGTAGGTATGGATGCCCTTTCAGCGGGAGACCGGCTGAAGATGGAGGCGGCGAGATCCATCAGAGAGGATTTTCTTCACCAGAACTCATTCCATGATGTGGACACATACACACCGCTTCACAAGCAGTTTTTGATGATGGAGCTCATCATGGCATTTTATGAGGAGTCGGCGCAGGCCCTTGCCGGTGGAGCAAGCATAAGAAATATTCTGAATATGCCGATTAGAGAAAAGATCGGACGATTCAAATATGTGCTTCCTGAGAATGTGGATGAAGAGTACGAGAAGATATCTAAGGAGCTTGACAAAGAGCTTCAGGAAGCTATAGAGAAGGAGGACTAAGACTATGCCAAAGGAATATAGAACGATACAGGAAGTTGCTGGTCCTCTGATGCTGGTGCACGGAGTTGAGAATGTAGCTTATGATGAGTTGGGTGAGATCGAGCTGGCGGACGGCGAGATCAGACGATGCAAGGTCCTTGAGATAAATGGTGAGGACGCCCTGGTACAGCTCTTTGAGAATTCAACAGGTATCAACCTTTCAAACAGCAAGGTAAGATTCCTTGGAAGGAGTATGGAGCTCGGCGTATCAGAAGATATGCTTGGCCGTGTATTTGACGGACTTGGAAGACCTATAGATGGCGGTCCTGAGATACTTCCAGATGAGAGAAGAGATATCAACGGTCTGCCGATGAACCCGGCTGCCAGGAACTATCCGTCTGAGTTTATTCAGACAGGCATATCAGCCATAGATGGACTGAACACACTGGTAAGAGGACAGAAACTGCCTATATTCTCGGCTTCAGGACTTCCGCACAGCCAGCTTGCAGCCCAGATAGCAAGACAGGCGAAGGTGCGCGGAACAGATGAGCCATTTGCCGTTGTATTTGCAGCCATGGGTATCACATTTGAGGAGGCAAACTTCTTCACAGAGAGTTTCAAGGAAACTGGTGCTATAGACAGAACAGTCCTCTTCATCAACCTGGCAAATGATCCAGCGGTTGAGCGTATCGCCACACCTAGAATGGCACTTACCGCCGCTGAGTATCTTGCATTTGAGAAGAACATGCACGTTCTGGTAATCCTCACGGATATCACGAACTATGCGGATGCGCTTCGTGAGGTATCAGCTGCAAGAAAAGAGGTTCCGGGACGTCGTGGTTATCCTGGATACATGTACACTGACCTGGCAACTCTGTACGAGAGAGCCGGAAGACAGAAGGGTAAGAATGGAAGTATCACCATGATACCGATCCTGACCATGCCGGAGGATGACAAGACTCATCCTATACCAGACCTTACGGGATATATCACAGAGGGACAGATCATTCTCTCAAGAGAGCTGTACAGAAAGGGAATCACACCGCCTATCGATGTACTTCCATCATTGTCCAGACTTAAGGATAAGGGAACCGGTGAGGGCAAGACCAGAGGAGATCACGCCAGCACTATGAACCAGTTATTTGCTGCTTATTCAAGAGGAAAGGATGCCAAGGAGCTCATGACTATCCTGGGTGAGTCGGCACTTTCGGATATAGATATCATATATGCAAAGTTTGCAGAGGCGTTTGAGAAGGAGTATGTATCCCAGGGGTACGGCACCGACAGAAGTATTGAGGAGACACTTGCAATCGGCTGGAAACTTCTCTCCATTCTTCCTAGAGGCGAGCTGAAACGTATCGACGACAAGTGGCTTGACATGTATTACGGAAAGTAGTGGGTAGGCAATTTTGCGGGAAGATTGCTATATATTTAAAGCATTCGTGCGAAATTGCCATATACACGTTGTCTTTGTAATACATGTCAAGTAGCTTGAAAATATATTTGGAAGAAAGGAGAAGACAGATGGCTAATGTTGTGGTTAATCCAACCAGAATGGAGCTGACAAGGCTTAAGAAGAAGCTGGTCACGGCGTCCAGAGGCCATAAGCTCCTTAAGGATAAGCGAGATGAGCTGATGAGGCAGTTCCTTGACATGGCAAGAGAGAATATGGAACTGAGAAAAAAGGTCGAGGCTGGCATCAAAGCTGCCAATACAGGCTTTGTAATAGCGAAGGCGGGTATGAATGAGCAGACGTTGAGTACGGCGCTCATGGCTCCGAAGCAGGAGGTGCGGATCGCCCTTGGCGGCAGGAATGTAATGAGTGTTGACATTCCGGTGTACGACTATAAGACGAAAAGCGCAAATTCAAATGACATATATTCATATGGATTTGCATTTACATCCGGAGAGCTGGACGATGCAGTGAAGTCCCTCTCGGACATACTTCCTGATATGCTGAGACTGGCGGAGGTTGAGAAGTCCTGCCAGATGCTTGCAGCGGAGATAGAGAAGACCCGCAGACGCGTAAATGCTCTTGAGCATGTCATTATCCCGGAGACCCGGGAGGGTATAAAGTATATAAGCATGAAACTTGATGAGAATGAGAGAAGCACCCAGGTCAGACTTATGAAGGTCAAGGACATGATGCTGGAGGAGGCTCATCACTACAAAGAGCATCAGTTTGAGCATGCGCAGTAAACAGAATGAGGACAAAAGTTTTGATAAAAACCGTCCACACTCAGATAAATAAAGGGGTGTGGGCGGTTTGATCTTTTTGTTGAATATTGAATTAGTCGGTTGTATCCCTTCGCAGAAGAACTGGCGTGATCTTCTTGTGGACGGGAACTGTGCTTATATGTGGTTTCCTTTTCTTGCGTTCGTCCATTTCATTTACCAAAAGCCAGACTGTTGCAAGAGTATCAAAGTATGAGATAAGCCAGATAGGCGACAAGGTTTCGTTCGTATTCATGCCACATAAGCTGCACTTCTTTGACAGCACAACCGAAAAAACAATCTAATCAAGCAGAAGGAGGACATATTATGTACACATGCCAGAAGGCAGATGAATATATAAAAAAGAACAGAGTAGACAGAGCAGACAAGCCGGAGTTTCACCTCACAACTCCGGTGGGCTGGTTAAACGATCCAAATGGGTTTTCCATATATGGAGGAAAGGCACATTTGTTTTACCAGTTCCATCCATACAGTACAGAGTGGGGACCGATGCACTGGGGACACTCCAGTTCAAAGGATTTCATAAAGTGGGAAGAGCTTCCAACTGCGCTGGCGCCAGACTCGGAATTTGATTCATTTGGGTGCTTTTCAGGAACTGCTATAGAGAATGACGGGAAGCATGTATTGTTCTATACAGGAGTAGTTGAGGAAAAACTGGCTGATGGAACTAAGAATGTTATACAAAACCAATGTATGGCTGTAGGTGATGGAATTAGTTATGAAAAAATATCCGGCAATCCTGTTGTTGATGGGAAGATCATGCCAGAGGAATGCAGCCGTGCTGATTTCAGAGATCCGAAGGTCTGGAAGGATGAGGACGGCAGGTACTATATGCTGGCTGGAAACCGGACATATGATGGAATCCCTCAGGTTGTACTGTTCTCTTCAGATGATATGTACAACTGGAAATTTGAATCAGTATTTGCAAAGGATGAAACAGGCAGATTTGGCGCAGTATGGGAGTGCCCAGACTATTTTGAGATGGATGGACATAATGTGCTTATAGTATCCCCACAGGACATGTCAGCAGATGGAGAGTTTCACAATGGAAATAATGTGGTATTCTTCACAGGCGATGTGGATGAAGAGAGACATATTTTCAAGTATGAAAAAGCGGTATCTGTGGACAGTGGATTTGATTTTTATGCACCGCAGACTATAAGAACACCTGATGGACGAAGAGTTATGATTGGCTGGATGCAGTCTTGGGACAGCGTAAATACACTGCCACGTGGACAGAAGTGGGCATGTATGATGTCAGTTCCTAGAGAGCTAATGATCTCTGACGGCAAGCTGATCCAGACTCCGGTCAGAGAGCTTTGTATATACAGGCAGAACAAGCTGGTAGTTAAAGATACTTTGAGTGGTGAGAAGACATATGAAGGCATTAACGGCAGAGTTATCGATATGACAGTTGATATAAAGAAAGCTGACTGCGGACATTTTACAATGCGCTTTGCAAAGGATGAGATTCATGAAACTAATGTCAGCTATACCCCGGGAACACAAATGCTTGAGATAGATAGAACGTTTGCGGGATGGATACGTGATACAAACTGTGTGCGCAAGGTCAAAATCAAGAATGGCAATGGTCTTTCAAAAATGAGAATAGTGATGGATTGGAATTCCATAGAGATATTTGTAAATGATGGAGAACAAGTGCTGTCTACAGTTATATATACACCGCGCAATGCTCAGGATATTGTATTTGAAACTGACGGATGTGTGGAACTTGAGGTGGAGAAATACGATCTGAACATATAAGTCATATGCTCTGATTGATCAAAATTTGAAAGAAGTCTTAATATGTGTAAATATGATGTGGCTGCAATTGCTCCTTTAAGTGCAGATTTTGCAATAAAATTCTTGAAAACCTAAATACATGTGATAAAAATACCAGCTTGCAAAGATTAGAAAAAACATCTGATTTTGCAGACTGGTATTTTGTTTATTTATCCAGCAAATATGCTGACTACATGTAAATGCGCAATGTCATCAATTTAAGCGTATTGAAAAAAAGTTAAGCTCTGTTATTCAATGCATTTATGTTATACTTATAGTGAAAATACTATGAGGCATGGTATGTTTACAAAGACCTAGATATTGAACAAACTGCTGAAACTGTTGAAAATTATGGTAGTGCATCAGTGCAGGGTTTCTAAATGCGACTACTATACTTATTAGGACTAAAACATCAGTAAGTGTTGGGAAAATAAAGGAGAAATTGCATGAAAGTTCATAATTATAAAATAAAAAATAACATTGAGCAGGCAGAGGATACAACTTGTGGAACATGCAGAAAAATAACATTGAACGGTATAGGTCTGCTTTCCGGAGCACAGCTTAAGTATATAGCGTTCATTTCAATGCTTATAGATCATACGAATAAGACTTTGCTGTATCCGTATCTGGACGGTGGAATAATATCGGCTGTAAGTGATGTGTTTGATGTCCTGGGACGGATAGCCTTCCCGATATTCATATATATGTTGGTGGAGGGATATTTTCATACCAGAAACAAATGGAAGTATCTTGGAATGCTGCTTATATTTGGCGTGATATCTGAGATCCCTTATGACATGTTCTCCAGTGGCGTATTCTTTGAATGGAATGCAAATAATATTATGTTCACATTGGCGATGGTGCTGGCAATGATATGGATCATAGATGTGCTGAGGAAAAAAATGGAGAAGCTTCCCAAGGCAGTATGGTTTATAGCAACGATACCGATAGTTGCCATAGTGTGTCTTATATCGATGAATCTTGCGGTTGATTATGACTACCACGCCATACTTATAGGATATTTCCTGTATATATTTCATGAAAAGTCCGCAATTGCAATACCGTTCTGCTACCTGGCGATGTTCAAGGAACCGTGGGCACTGTTGGGGTTTGGACTGACTTTGACATACAATGGCAAGCGCGGCAGGCAGAATAAGCTGGTGAATTACCTGTTCTATCCAGTGCATATGCTGATACTCGGTATTATAAGGATGTGTCTTGGGCTGTGATAGATGAGAAGGAGCACGGAGGCGTTATGGAAATTGACAAAGAGCTGATGACAAAGATATATGACCTCAGGCGCAGGCTTCACAGCATTCCTGAGGCTTCGATGCATGAGATGCGGACTAAGGCGGTGCTCATGTCGTTTCTCAGGGAGAATACTGACCTTGAGATCGTGGATAGAGGCGCTTGGTTTTATGCGGTGCTGAAATCTTCTGATGACAGAATATGGGATGAAGAAAGACCGCCGATCGCGTTCAGGGCAGACATGGATGCAGTGTGTGGGCAGGATGGAAAGCCGGGACATTACTGCGGGCATGATGGACATAGCAGCATATTATGTGGGGCTGCGGCCTGGCTGTCCCGTGCAATGGAAAAATGCGAAAATACGCATGTGTGTGATGGAAATAACAATTCTGGAGCGATTTGCCAGAATCAGATAATTAACAGGGACATCTATTTCATTTTCCAGCCCGGCGAGGAGATCGGTGCCGGGGCAAGACTGTGCAGAGATCTTATAATTGAGAAGAATATAGGTGAGGTTTATGGACTTCATAACATACCGGGATATCCGAGAAATCATGTGCTGGCGATAGATGGAACATTTGCATGCGCATCAACGGGGCTTGAGATACATATGATAGGGACAGCCAGCCATGCGGCATATCCTGAGGCGGGAAAGAATCCGGGACCTGCGCTTGCCAGGCTGCTGCTGGAGGTAGAGAAACTTACGGAGGAGTACAACCGCAGCAGGGGATTTGTCAGGATGACGCTCATCGGAGTGGATATTGGAAGTGCCAATTATGGTGTGGCTGCATCAGAAGGAACGCTGCGCATGACGGTGAGGGCTGAGAGAGAAAAGATATTTGCCGGGTATGTGGACGAGATAAAGCAGATTGCACAAAATACTGCGGACGATGGGGGCTTCACCCTTGATATACAGGAGATAGAGCGGTTCCCGGCAACGGAAAATCATGCTGTGAATGTGGATAAACTGAGAAAATGTGCTGCTGACCAGAATATTATGGTCACAGAACTTGCTGAGCCGATGAGATGGTCGGAGGATTTTGGATACTATCTGCAGGAGACAAAGGGAGCATTCTTCGGCGTAGGTGATGGTGAGGATTATGCTCAGCTCCACACGGCGGGATTCGAGTTCCCGGATGAGATCATAGAGACAGCAGTTAAGATGTTTGTGGGGCTGGCATTGATGTAGTGCAGGTAGGAGATAATAAGTTATTTGATGTTCAAAAATGGGATAAAGTCGTATGAAGATAAAATATGACAGGCGCGTAATGCGTATAATTCTGACCACCGCGGTGGTGGTATCTGTTCCTACACTTGTAGGAATGATCTGTGGTGTGTTTTTTGATGATGTTGTCAGTACATTTTGCGATGTTATGATGGTTACGGGCGTTATAACATTTTGCCCTATGGCTGGTTTGTGGCTTGCCTGCCTGGACGCATGGCTGTACCTGAGAGAACTGGGCAAGGCCGGATATGAGGCTGTCTCTTATACACATCTGACGCTGCCGACGATAAGG
>URJU01000029.1 GCA_900548315.1 uncultured Coprococcus sp.
GAGCCTTATCGTCGGCAGCGTCAGATGTGTATAAGAGACAGGAGGAGTGCCTCAGAACGCTTGGTCTTGAGAAGAAGGATGTCGTATATATAGGTGACTCTGATGTGGATCTTGCCACAGCAAGAAATTCTGGAACGGATGTTATCATGGTTGGCTGGGGTTTCAGGGATGAGGAGTTCATCATGAGCCTTGGAGCACCATTTGTCATTCATGAACCACAGAAGATAGTTGACATAATACTGGGAGAGTAGCGGATGCTGACTTATTCATTTGATGACAGGGGGATGGATTTCCTCTATGAACATTTGTACAAAGAGATAAAAAATGACATATTAATGGGAAATCTTAAAGCCCATGAGAAACTGCCGTCAAAGAGGGCGCTTGCAGCTCATCTGAATGTGAGCGTCGTCACAGTGGAAAACGCATACAGTCAGCTCTTGGCTGAGGGATATATTTATTCCAAGCCGAAGAGCGGGTTCTATGTGTGTGATGTGAAGGCCGAGGATGCGGATGTTGTGGGAGTGAGCAATGCCTGCTATACCAGTCGACCGGAAGACCATGTGACAGAGCATACTCATGTGATCAGGGAACACGCAGAAGCCTCTGACCAGAACAGGTTCTTTGCCGACTTTGTAAACAATTCCACCCTCAGTGAGAACTTCCCATTTTCGACATGGACGAAACTCATGAGGGAGACGATGATGGATGACAGGGAAAAGCTTATGAAAAGATCACCGTCTGGTGGTATATTTGAACTCAGAAAGGCCATTGCGGATTATCTCTATCAGTTCAGGGGGATGTCTGTAAGCCCGAACCAGATCATAGTCGGTGCGGGAACGGAATATCTGTACGGGCTCATCATACAGCTTCTCGGCAGGGACAGCGTATACGGTGTGGAGAATCCGGGATATCAGAAGATACAGCACATATACGATGCATATCAAGTGAAATGCTGTTATATAGACATGGATGAGAGCGGTGTCAACATAGATTCGCTAGAGAAATCCGGGGCTGATGTGGTGCATATATCACCGTCACACCATTTCCCTACGGGAACTGTCACTCCGGCGAGCAGGAGATATGAGCTGCTGGGCTGGGCGGCAAAGCAGGAGGGCAGATATATCATAGAGGATGAATATGACAGTGAATTCCGTCTGGTTGGAAATCCAATCCCGGCGCTTCAGAGTATAGACGCATCTGATAAAGTCATTTACATGAACACATTTTCAAAAAGTTTGTCATCAACCATAAGAATAAGCTACATGGTATTGCCAATCCCACTTATGGTAAGGTATAATCATGTACTAAGCTTTTATGCGTGTACGGTGTCGAATTTTGATCAGTATACACTCACAAGGTTTATCCAGGAGGGGTATCTGGAAAAGCACATCAACAGGATGAGAAAGTTTTACAGGAACAGCAGGGACAGGATACTTGGTTGTATCAGGAGCCACAGGCTGTATCCACAGGTAACGATAAAGGAAGAGAATGCAGGTCTTCATTTCCTTATGGAGATCGACACGTCATACACGGACAGAGAGATGGTGGACAGGGCTGCCGCGGCAGGAATCAACATATCCAGCCTCAGCCAGTACTGCCACGGAAAAGAGCAGGAGGACAGCCACACACTGGTTATCAATTATTCGGGTATAGAAGAAGACATAATAGAGGAAGCCTGTGACAGACTTCTGGAGAGTGTAGTGAGCTTGACGACATAGCATGCAGACGCCGCGCGAAAAGCATTTCATGCGTCTGCAGGATTTTTTCGTATTTTTCGTAAGGAGGACAACGGATGAAGATATCATTTGATTCACTTGAGGAGCAGAATATTCAGAACTTTAAGGGCGGCGAAGGCGTATTCAAGCCACGCATGCACGTAGGCAATTACAACAAGATCATGAGGGCAACACTTCCAGCCGGAAGTTCTATAGGACTTCACACACATGACACCAACAGCGAGATCATATTTATCATCTCAGGAGTTGGAACCATGGAGTATGACGACACCATGGAGATACTCAATCCGGGCGACTGCCATTATTGCCCACCGGGACACAGCCACAGCCTGAAGAACAACGGCGTTGAGGATCTTGTGTTCTATGCTGTAGTGCCAGAGCACAATTAGAAGAGAATAATATAAGAAAATAAAAAAGAGGTTCCCCCAATCAATGTAACTGGAATATATCTGGAATTCCGAGTGCGCATCAGAACGTGGAGACCTCTTTTTTATGTACACAAAATGTCATCAATGGATAGATGGTATATTATGTCAACTTATGATAATAATAAAATCTTGTTGTTAATGAGAAAATAAGCTGATAAAATGTTCCTTGGTGGTGTATTTCATAAGGAGAGACCCGCCTAAGTGCGAGGAATCCTTGTGAAGTTTGGAAGCGCACTGATGTGCGTTTGCACGACATAGGGCTGAATTATATACACAAAGGACAACAATACAACAGGGCTGAATCATATACACAAGAGCTGCAACAAAACATCGATCATCGCATAGGGCAAAAAGACAGATGTTCGATAAAGAAAGGTGCAGATATGATTTCAGAAGAAAAAACAACAAAGACAGCAGATCCGACTATATCCCGTGAGGAGGCTATAGGGATACTTAACACATCGGACGATCAGCTTGACGAGTTGGTGGCACGTGCCGGAGAGCTCCGAGAGAAGTACAAGGGAAAACATGTAGGAATCCACATCCTGACAAATGCAAGAAGTGGTAACTGCTCCCAGGACTGTGCATACTGCGCACAGTCGTGCCGTTCAAAGGCAGACATCGACAAATACCGCTGGGTTGGCGATGAGAAGCTTTACAGAGACAATGATTTTGTGGACAAATACCATTTGTCCAGACACTGTATAGGCCTCAGCGGAATGAAGTTCACGGATGAGGAGATTGAGGAGCTTGCGGTGCGCATCCGCAGGATGAAGGAAAGCGGAACACACCTGTGCTGCTCCATCGGATTTCTTACGGAGAAGCAGGCGCATATACTGCGGGATGCAGGACTTGACAGGATCAATCACAACCTGAACAGCAGCCGTGGCTTTTACAGCAATATATGTTCAACCCATACATTTGACCAGAGAGTTGCAAATATAAAGATGCTGCAGAGTGTGGGATTTGAGATATGCAGCGGAGGCATCATAGGAATGGGTGAGAGCAAGGAGGATGTGGTGGACATGCTCTTGGAGCTCAAGGAGATCAACCCCGAGGCGATCCCTATTAACTTTCTTCTTCCGATAGAAGGCACGCCGCTAGGGGACATTGATACGTCAGGACTCACAACGGAGTACTGCCTGAAGGTGTTGTGCCTTGCGAGGCTCATGGTGCCGCAGGCGGATATAAGATGTGCCGCGGGTAGGGAGAGATATTTCAAGGGTGAGGAGAAGAGACTTCTCACTGTGGTCAATTCTATCTTTGCATCGGGTTATCTCACAGAGAACGGACAGGGCATGGAGGATACGATAAAGGCGATCACGGATGCCGGATTCACATATGAAGTTGAGTCAGCGTAGCGGTTCGTTTACATAAATTTTACGTGCCTGCATATTGAAACAGAACCGCGATGTTGAAGAGATAAACTCACAGGAACAGCAGTATGCAGATGCCTATGAGAGGGCACGTCAGTATGCGCATTGCATAGTGAGACTGCGCAAAAGTAGCAAAGGCATTTGCTTTCTGCGGTCAGATATGTTAGAATCTGTAAAAATCAAAGAAAAAAATAACGTGCAGATTACGGACCGAAAAGGATAACGACTGTGCATGCTTTGGCATGCCGGCTGTTATCCTTTTTGTGTTTTATAGTGATTGCGGATAAGGAGAAGTGCATGTATCTGATGATAGACAATTTTGATTCGTTTGTATATAACCTGAAGGCGTATTTTGAGGAAATGGGAAGATGCGTGACCGTAAAAAGGTGCGATCGGATATCTCTGCATGATGTGGAAGATCTGGAGCCGGAGGGCATAATACTTTCACCGGGACCTGGGCGGCCATGGGAGGCAAAAATGTGTGTGGATGTTGTGAACATGTATAAGGGAAAGATTCCGATACTTGGAGTCTGCCTTGGACATCAGATACTTGGGTATTGCGCGGGCGCCATTGTTGAAAAAGGAAAGATGCCAATGCATGGAAAGGTGACAGAGATACATACCTGTGGAACAGGTCTGTTCGCGCGGCTGCCGGAAAGCTTTCATGTTACAAGGTACCACTCATTGGTAATAAATGGCAGCAGTCTGCCGGATGATTACCAGGTGGATGCTATATCCGAGGATGGTGCAGTTATGGGAATATCACACAGAAGGCTGCCGTTGTACGGGGTGCAGTTTCACCCGGAAGCGGTACTTACGGAGTATGGTCATGATATATTGCATAATTTTTGTATAGCGGCGGAGAAGTTTAATTGCAGATAAGGAGTCATATATGAGAAATATGAGGCGAGTGCTAAAAAAACTTGACAGATATGTGTGTGCAGCTGATGTTTTTGGAATATATAAGGATGAGACAGGAATAGCATTTCTTGACTCATCCCTTGTGAATAATCTGGGACACTATTCGATCATCGGGAGATGCCCGTATCTCAGGCTTGTTAAGAATGGGGATGCATTTGAGGTTAATGGATATTCTGAAAAGAATATAACATTTGAAGAATATATGAGACAGTATCTTGTACAGCATATGGATAAGAGTTCGGAGGATTTGCCAATCGTATCAGGAGCGATAGGGTATGTATCTTACGATTATGGAATGGATAGGATGGGGCTTGATTCCATCAATGAAGACCTTGTGTCTGTTCCAGAGGCAGTCATGACATTCTATGACTGTTTTGTTGTTGAAGATTGCTTAAAAAAAGAGACATATCTTGTGGCAAATGGGATGACAGGTGATGCACAGTCAAATATTGATGTAATGGAGAATGATATAGAGAAGTATTGCGGCAGGGATGATCGGGAAAATGGGAATATAATTGACAGGACAAGTGAAGATGTACAAAAGAGGAAGAAGTATAACTTGAATGTGTACGAAGAATGCAGCAGGGAAGAGTATGAGGACTCTATAAGAAGGCTGAAGGATTATATAACCGAGGGGGATGTATATGTTGCAAATTTGACAAGACACATGGTTATCGACAGCGATAAAAAGCCTCTGGACGTGTTCCGCGATCTGCGAGTTAGCAATCCATCGCCATTTGGTGGATATCTTGATCTGGGAGATTATCAGATAGTGAGCGCATCTCCTGAAAGGTTCATGCAGATAAAGGATCGTCGTGTGTACACCCGGCCGATAAAGGGAACGAGGAGACGAGGAGAGACTGACAGGGAGGATGAGGTGCTCAGGGGTGAGCTTGAGAAATCACAGAAGGAGAAGAGCGAACTTTTGATGATTGTAGATCTTGAAAGGAATGACCTGAACCGTGTGTGCAGACCAGGAAGCGTAAAAGTGACTGAACTGTTTTCGATAGAAGAGTATGCAACAGTTTTTCATCAGGTGGCAAATGTTGAAGGTATGCTGCAGGATGGGGAAGATGTGATGTCTCTTCTTACTGCGGCATTTCCGGGTGGTTCTGTTACTGGGGCGCCGAAACGCAGGGCTATGGAGATTACAGATGAACTTGAATGCGGGAAGAGAAATATTTACACCGGCTCTATTGGTTATATTACATTGGATGGAAAATGTGATTTTAATATAGTGATAAGAACTGTATTGTACAGAAATGGCAGGTATTATCTTGGCGTTGGAGGCGGTATTACTGCCGATTCAGATCCTGGTGCAGAGTATGAAGAGACACGAGATAAAGCAAAAGCAATACTCAGTGCATTGCAGTAGCATTTGAAAATGATGAAAATGGGAGAAATGTAAAATGAATGTAAAAATGGATGATTGCTTTCAATTTGGTCTTGGAGCATTTGAAACTATAAGTGTGGTTGACGGTAGGCCGATATTTCTTGACAGGCATCTGAGACGCCTGGAAGATGCTGCAAGATTCCTGGATCTTGGCAAGCCGGCAGAACGGGGCATAGACAGGATAACTGTGCTGGAATATCTGAGAAAGTGGATGAGTGAGCATGATTACAGAGATCGATCAGGTCATATGAGGCGATGTGCGTTAAAGATCATGCTGACTCAGGAAAATGTGGTTTTTTCAATGAGAGATAATCCTTACACCCCGGATATATACGAACGGGGGTTTGCAATGGACATAAGTAATGTTATAAGAAATGAGACATCGCCGTTCGTATATCATAAAACCATGAATTACGGAGACTGCATTCTTGAAAAAAGGCGGTCTGGCAAAGCTGGAATGGATGAACGGATCTTCCTGAATACAAAGGGACAGATATGCGAGGGTACGGTGAGCAATATATTTTTTGTGAGAGATGGCAGGATATACACACCCGCGATAGACTCAGGTCTTCTGCCTGGAACAGTAAGGGAGTATATCTGTGAATCAGAGGCGGTCACGCAGACGGTGATATTTCCTGATGAACTGTCATCATATCAGGAATGTTTTGTGACCAATTCCTTGATGGGGGTCATGCCGGTGAAACTACTGGGAAATATCAGCTTTGAGGAGAGGAGTGTCACTGCCAGGATGATGAGAAAATATCATAAATTTTCAGCTTTATGCCGGTAAAATGCCTTTTTGTATCATTGTGATCCGGGCTCAGCCACTTCGCATATGGTAAGAGTGTCACCGGATATGGTAAACCTTATATCATATCCGCCGTACAGCATTCCATAGCGTCTGCCGGGTTCGTCCTGATAGCCAGGCCTTGGATCCTGTGCAAGAACCTCCCTCAGAGCTTCGATCTGTGCACTTGAAAATATTGTTTCAAGTTTGACGGCGATATCGTCAGAGAAACACACAGACAGCTCCGGAATATCAAGGGAGTCTGTCCAGCCCCCGGTCGCATCCGGATGGCTGTCGGTGTATGGTAGATAAGGCTTGATGTCGTACACCGGTGTTCCGTCCAGTATATCGGCACCTGACACCACAAGTCCGTGTACACAGCCGGTTTCTTCATTATATATAATGTCCAGAAGTCTCACCGATGACAGACCGATGTTGTTCGGCCTGAATGGTGATCTGGTAGCAAAAACCCCCATCCGCTGGTTACCGCCAAGCTTTGGGGGTTTTACTGTTGCGGTAAAACCGTTCTTATGAGCTTTGGAGAAGTCCCACAGCAGCCATAAGTGGGAGAATTCGTCAAGCCCTCTGAAAGCCTCTGCCTGATTGTACGGTGGAAGCATCTCTATAAAAGCGGTGGCGCAGCCTGTCAGACCGCTCTGCCTTGGAATCCCAAACTTCTCTTTGTAGTCACATCTCACATATCCTATCACTTCTAAACTGGTATTTATCATGTATTTTTATCCCACTTTCTGGTTGTAATTTATAAGCCATGACAGATTGTTTGCTGTACATTCAGCATGCATTGATTAACGCCGACTTTACATTCTATTTACATTGCGTTGGTTATGTATTTTACTTATGCCATTTATCATAGTGCAAAGAAAAGAACGAAAGGCGCGCGAGTTCTTTTCTGGGACATAAGCAAAGAATGATATGTCCCAATAATACAATATTTGCAAAGACCGGTTCAAGAGATAACCGGCACATGTAATAAGTTTTCGTAGAAAACTTGTTATGCAGCATCAGCCATACCATAAAGCGATTTTGCATGGCTGATATTCCAAGAAAGAATATGGACAAAGTAAGGAGAAAAAGAAAATGGTTAAATTAAAGAAGGTATTGGCAGTAACACTTGGAGCGGCACTTATGATAGGAAGTCTTGCTGGCTGTGGAAATAATTCATCAAAGAGCGCAGATGGCGGATTCGATGCAACACAGGATATATCAGTAGTATCAAGAGAGGAAGGCTCAGGAACAAGAGGAGCATTCGTAGAGCTCACAGGAGTTGAGGAGAAGGATGCAGATGGCAATAAGGTCGACAACACAACAACAAATGCCATCACATGCAACAGCACAGAGGTCGTACTCACAACAGTTGCAGGCGATGATTATGCGATCGGTTACATCTCACTCGGAGCACTCAACGATACAGTAAAGGCACTCAAGATCGGTGGAGTTGAGGCAAGTGAGGAGAACATCAACAATGGTTCATACACACTTTCAAGACCTTTCAACATCGTTACAAAGGATGGCATCAGCGATGTTGCACAGGATTTCATCAACTACATCATGAGCGAGGATGGACAGAAGATCATCTCAGCAAATAAGTACATCGAGGTTGCAAACAGTGGAGCATTTACTTCAACAAATCCAAAGGGCAAGATTGTTGTTGCAGGATCATCTTCAGTAACACCTGTTATGGAAAAACTTATCGAGGCATACAAGGCGATCAACACAAATGCTGATATCGAGCTTCAGGAGAGCGATTCAACAACAGGTATCACATCAACATCAGATGGAACATGCGACATAGGTATGGCATCACGTGAACTCAAGGATACAGAGACATCACTTGGACTTAAGGCAACAGTAATAGCAATGGACGGAATTGCAGTTATAGTAAATAACAACAACCCTGCTGATGACTACACGGTAGATCAGGTCAAGAACATATTCACAGGTTCAGCAGCAAAGTGGGAGGACGTAAAGTAATCAGCTTATGCATAAACTTAAAGAAACAATTATGCATGTAGTATTCCTGATAGCGGCACTGGTATCCATCGCAGCAGTAGCACTCATATGTGTGTTCCTGTTTGTGAATGGAATACCGGCCATCAAAGAGATAGGCTTCGGGGATTTCACCCTTGGTGAGATCTGGAAGCCTACAAATGGATACTACGGCATTCTTCCTTTCATATTAGGAAGCATATATGTGACAGCCGGAGCGCTGATAATAGGAGTTCCGATAGGACTTCTGACAGCGATATATCTGGCAAAGTTTTGTCCCGACAGATTATATAAAGTTATAAAGCCATTTATCAATCTGATGGCTGGAATACCTTCGGTAGTATATGGATTCTTTGGAATGTGTGTACTTGTACCGATGGTGAGAAGCATATTTGGAGTAAATGGAAATACGATGCTCACGGCATCAGTACTTCTTGGAATGATGATACTTCCGACTATCATCAGTGTATCAGAGACCTCAATAAAAGCGGTGCCTGACAAATATTATCAGGGAGCTTTGGCACTTGGAGCAACACATGAGCGAAGCGTGTTCAAGACTGTTGTCCCTGCAGCAAAGTCAGGAGTTATGGCAGCGATTATCCTTGGTGTTGGCCGTGCAGTTGGAGAGACTATGGCGGTTATCATGGTGGCTGGAAACCAGGTTCATATGCCTGACGGAATACTGAGAGGTGTCAGAACACTCACCACAAATATAGTAATGGAGATGGGATATGCGACGGATTTGCACAGACAGGCTCTGATAGCAACGGGCGTTGTACTGTTCGTATTCATACTCATTATCAACCTCCTGTTCTCCATCATAAAGAGAAAGACGGTGGCATAGATGGCAGAGAGAGTAGAAGGAATAAAGACAGTTGTCGCATGTGGCGATGACAGAACAAAAAATACAATAATCAGCACGAA
This sequence comes from uncultured Coprococcus sp., assembly GCA_900548315.1. Lineage (GTDB taxonomy): Bacteria > Bacillota > Clostridia > Lachnospirales > Lachnospiraceae > Coprococcus. The sequence goes on from URJU01000029.1 coordinate 9,573, forward strand.
AAAGACGGCACCTGAGGATGATCCTTCATCCATAGTTGATGTGGACAGCATAGAGGCTATAAACAAGAGAACATGGTCTGAGAAATGGGCTGAGTACAGAAAGAAACCGGGATCATTCATAATGTTTATCCTTGTGCATCTGGCAACACTCATAACTGTGCTTTCTATAGGATTTCTGCTGGTGTATGTACTGGTAAAGGGAATCCCTAATCTTAATGCAGACATATTCAGCTGGGAATATACATCGGACAACTGTTCGCTGGTGCCAGCACTTATAAATACGGTTTACATGACGTTGCTGTCCCTCCTGATAGCAGGTCCGATAGGAATATTTGCAGCAATATATCTTGTCGAATATGCAAAGACAGGCAATAAGCTGGTGGGGGTTGTGAGGATCACAGCGGAGACACTTACAGGAATACCATCTATCGTATACGGACTTTTTGGAATGTTGTTCTTCACAAATGCATGTGGACTTAGATTGTCACTTATATCAGGTGCGCTCACCCTGGCGATAATGGTTCTTCCGGTCATAATGAGGACCACAGAGGAGGCGCTTATGGCAGTGCCTAAATCTTATAGAGAAGGAAGTTTTGGACTGGGAGCCGGAAAGCTCAGAACAGTATTCAAGGTAGTGCTCCCAAGCGCTGTTCCGGGAATCCTGTCAGGAATCATACTTGCGACAGGACGTATCGTGGGAGAAACTGCAGCACTCATATACACAGCAGGATCGGTTGCAAAGATGGCAACAAAGCTTACCGATTCAACAAGAACCCTGGCAGTTCATATGTATCTTCTGTCTAAGGAAGGACTTCACACGGATCAGGGTTATGCGACAGCGGTTGTACTCTTGGTGCTCGTGGTGCTTATAAACTTTGCATCAGACAAGATCGCAGGAAAGGTTGCCGCAGATAAAGCCAATTAACATGTGTCAGGGCTTTGGAATCAGAGTCTTGGCAGGTGTCCACTATATCCGGCAGAAGCGATTAAGCTTCTGCAATTAAAAAAGAAGAAAATCCTGAGCACGAAAAAGATGGTGCAACGTTTTGTTTCGTGCTTGATGTTAAGAATGGAGAAAAATAGATGAATAATAACGTTAAGTTCAGCGTTAAAGATCTGAACCTCTATTACGGAAAGTTCCATGCCCTAAAAGGGATAGATATGGACATTCCGGCAAATGAGGTTACGGCATTTATCGGACCATCAGGTTGTGGTAAGTCAACATTTCTCAAGTCGCTCAACAGAATGAATGATCTGGTAGAGGGATGCAAGATAACAGGTGATGTGAGACTTGATGGAGAGGATATATACAGCGGAATGGATATTAACCTTTTGAGAAAAAGAGTTGGAATGGTGTTCCAGCAGCCAAATCCATTTCCGATGAGTGTATACGACAATATAGCATATGGACCGAGAACCCATGGTATCAGAAACCGTGCAAAATTGGATGAGATAGTTGAAAAGTCACTCAAACAGGCAGCGATATGGGATGAGCTTAAGGACAGACTGAAGAAGTCAGCCCTTGGACTTTCAGGCGGTCAGCAGCAGAGACTTTGCATAGCCAGAGCACTGGCAGTGGAGCCAGAGGTGCTTCTCATGGATGAGCCGACATCAGCGCTTGACCCAATATCTACATCTAAGATAGAGGATCTTGTCCTGGAACTTAAGAACAAGTACACCATCATTATGGTTACTCATAATATGCAGCAGGCAACTAGAGTTGCAGACAATACGGCATTCTTCCTTCTTGGAGAGGTCGTTGAGTATGCGGAGACGGAGAAGATGTTCAGTAAGCCGGCGGATAAGCGTACAGAGGATTACATTACTGGTAGATTTGGTTAAAGGAGATTGAGACAAGATGAGAGACAAATATGAGATGCAGCTTAGAAAGCTCCATGCAGAGATGATAGAGATGGGAACTATGATCGAGCAGGCGATAGAGACAGCGATCAAGGCTCTCGTAGCTCAGGATACAGAGCTTGCAAAGAAAGCAATCGAGGCGGATGACGCCATAGACCATCAGGAGAGAGAGATTGAGAATCTGTGCCTCAAATTGTTCCTTACCCAGCAGCCGGTTGCGGGTGATATGAGAAATATATCAGCTGCGCTTAAGATGATCACAGATATGGAGAGGATAGGAGATCACGCTTCGGACATATCTGAGCTCACACTCTGCATGGCAGGGACCCCGTATATCAAGAAGCTTGAGCACGTCCAGCAGATGGCAAAGGAGACGATCGTCATGCTGGTGTCAAGCATAGAGGCGTATGTGAATGCTGATGAGAAGAAAGCAAAAAGTGTAATTGCACACGACGATGTAGTTGATGACCTTTTCGATACGATCAAGAAAGAACTGATCGCTATGATACATGATAATCCTGACGATGGAGAGCAGGCTTGTGACCTTCTGATGGTTGCCAAGTATCTTGAGAGAATAGGTGATCACGCGACAAATATATCAGAATGGGTGCTCTTCTCCATAACTGGAGAACACGTAGACTGAAGATGAGGACTATACAAGTAACACATGCGGATGATTCTGAATATGCTAGATATATATCAAAGCATTATGTTTTGATGCAGGTAACTTGTCGATTTAATGATCAAGTCATGGACGAAAAGAGGTGATTTCCATGAAGTGGGTATGTACAAAAATAAATGAATTGTCACACAGAACCGGTATAGGTAATATTAAGCTATTCATAGCAAGCGGTATGGTGATATGCGGACTTGCAGGGTGTGTTCTGGCATTACTGCTCCACATGATCCCTGCGCTGGAAATGTTTTCCGTTGCTAAGCTGATATTTATATGTGGCGGTTATGGTATGTTTCTGGTTGGGATGATTGGAAGTGCTGTATATCTGCTCATAAAAGAGCCTCTGGGAAACAAATGAATTGAAGACACCGAACAGTAAACACATAAAATGCAGATGTAAATTTGCTGAAATTTTACATGAATTTTAAATTTACACAAATTTTACATACGCCTATCACGTATTTTACATATCCCTTTTACAATAGATTCTGGTAAAACAGACGCTGTAAAAGGGATATTGTGTATACATGTCCTTATGCAGAAGTAACTTGGGCCTAACATGTGTCTACAATAAGATGTATGTAATACATGGCAAGATGGCCAGAATGTAATAAGGAGACGAAAGATATGGATATTTTTAATGTGTTATCCCTTTTGGGCGGACTTGCAATGTTCCTGTATGGAATGAACGTCATGGGAGATGGACTTGCCAAGACGGCGGGCGGCAAGCTGGAGAAGATACTGGAGAAGCTGACTTCCACACCGATAAGAGGAGTTTTGCTGGGAGCTGCGGTGACAGGTGTCATCCAGTCATCATCGGCAACTACGGTCATGGTTGTCGGACTTGTAAACTCAGGAATCATGAAACTTAGACAGGCTGTGGGCATCATCATGGGTGCAAATATAGGAACCACAGTAACATCATGGATACTTAGTCTTACAGGAATACAGAGCGACAATATATTTATTAATATGTTGAAACCCTCATCTTTTTCACCTATACTCGCAGTAATAGGTATAATATTCCTCATGTTTACAAAGTCGGAGAAGAAGCATGATATCGGTGCTATACTCCTTGGATTTACAGTGCTCATGTTCGGTATGGAGATGATGAGCGGAGCAGTGGAACCACTCAAGGATGTACCTGAATTTACAAGCATACTCACCATGTTCTCCAATCCGTTCCTCGGAATGCTTGTGGGAATGCTCATAACAGCCATTATACAGAGTTCTTCGGCCTCTGTCGGTATACTTCAGGCGTTATGTGCGACCGGGGCTGTCTCATTTGGAACAGCAATCCCAATTATCATGGGTCAAAACATAGGAACCTGTGTAACAGCACTTATATCATGTATTGGAACAAAGAAGAATGCCAAGAGAGCGGCATTTGTACATCTGTACTTCAACATTATAGGAACAGTTGTGTTCATGGTGGTGTTCTATACGGTCAATTCATTTGTACACTTCCGGTTCCTGACTGATTCGGCAAATGCAGCCGGTATAGCTGTCGTACACAGTGTGTTCAATGTGGCAGCGACACTCCTTCTGCTTCCATTTTCAGGTGGGCTTGAGAAACTTGCTACACTCACTGTCAGAGATAAGGAGGAAACTGAGAATAATTCACCTGCGGAGTTGGAGATGCTCAAGCGTCTGGATGCCAGATTCCTTGAAAAGCCAGCATTTGCAGTTGGACATTGCATAGAGGTCGTGAAGTACATGGCACAGCTTGCAAAAAACAGCGTAGATACGGCACTGTCTTTGGTGGATAGCTATGATGAAACAGTTAGAGGTAAGGTTGAGGAGCTTGAGGGAATTATAGATATCTACGAAGATGAGGTGGGATCTTACATGGTTAAGCTCAGCAGCAAGGAGCTATCACATGAGGACAGTCAGAAGGTATCAATCGGACTCCACGTTATAGGCGATCTTGAGAGAATGTCTGATCATGCCATAACCATAGCTGATATATGTAAGAAGATGAACGAGACAGGAGCGGTATTCTCGGAAAAGGCAAAGTCAGAGCTGAGTGTATATAAGGATGCCGTTCAGAATATAGTGAACATGACGGTAGAGGCATATGATAAGGAAGACCTTCAGGAGGCATCGCATGTGGAGCCACTTGAGGAAGCCATCAATGAACTCAATAGCGCGGTTAAGAAGCAGCATATCAAGAGACTTCAGAAGGGCAAATGTACCATTGAGCTCGGAATATCACTGGAGAATCTTATCAACAACTATGAGAGAGTTGCAGACCACTGTTCCAACGTGGCGGTGGCAATGCTTCAGCTGAAATCGGACAACTTCGATACACATGAGTATCTAGACAATATGAAGAAGGATTCCAACATAGATTTTCAGAGTATGTACACTTATTACAGAGAGATGTACAAGTTGAAATGATATATGTTTCATAATTAAAACTAAAAAAATACAATGCGCAGGGTAATACTAAACCGGGTGTTGCAATGCTTAGGGAAAGGAGATAGAAATGGCAGTACATATTTATATAGTAGAAGATGATAAGAATATAAGAGAGATAGAAATGTTCGCGCTCAAGAACAGTGGGTATGCGGTGGAGGAGTTTGAGAATGCAAAATCGTTCTTTTCAAGAATCACTGAGAAGGTTCCTGATCTGGTCCTCCTTGACATCATGCTCCCGGACATGGATGGTCTGGAGATAGTGAAGAAGCTCAGAAGCAGGCCGGACACGGTGAGAGTCCCAATTATATTGGTGACAGCAAAAACCACGGAACTTGATAAGGTTAAGGGGCTGGATATAGGCGCTGATGATTATCTCACCAAGCCATTTGGCGTGATGGAACTCATATCAAGAGTAAAGGCATTGCTCAGAAGAAGCAGGGCACTTCAGGACGACAAGCAGTTGGTTCTTGGGGGAATTACTCTTGATTCCGAGAGACGAGAGGTGCATGTGGATGGTGAACTGTGTGAGCTTACTTTCAAAGAGTTTGAGCTTTTGAAGCTTCTCATGGTGAATGCGGGAATAGTCCTTCATAGAGATACGATCATGTCTGATGTGTGGGGGACAGATTATGAGGGGGAGTCCAGAACCCTCGATATGCATATCAAGACGCTGAGACAGAAACTTGGTGAAGCCGGTAATATGATAAAGACAGTCAGAAATGTAGGATACAAGATGGAGTAAACTGATATGGAAAAAAACAATGATATCAGACTGAAGAGGGTTATAAATTTCGAATTTATTACTTTTACACTTGTGGCAATTGTGGTCACAATGACACTTTCCACCATGATTTTTTATGAGGTATATAAATCTGAGATTATAAGAGACCTTCAGAATTATGCCAGGGTGCTGAAGAGTACCGGAGAATTTGACCGTGATGACATCTCGCAGTATAAGGATACAAACAATAAAGACATTAGGCTTACGCTTATAAATGAGGATGGAAGCGTTTTGTATGACAGTTGTGCTGATGAGACGACTATGCAGAATCATCTGAACAGACCTGAGATAGCGGAGGCCTTTGATTCGGGAGAGGGACAGGAGATACGAAGGTCCGAAACCCTGAATAAGAGTACTTATTATTATGCTATACGTCTGAATTCAGGCAGGGTGCTGAGGATTGCCAGAGAATCAAACAATGTCCTCAGCATGTTTCTTGCAGCAGTACCTGCGATGCTGATAGTTGTGGTTCTTTTGGTGACGGTTACCATCATTGTCACCCATTATCTGACAAGAAATATTATAAAACCTATTGAACAGATGGCAAATAACCTGGATGATGATGCACATATAGTTGCATACAAGGAGATGCGGCCATTCGTTGACATGATACAGAAGCAGCATGCAGATATAGTGAAGAGTTCCCAGATGAGACAGGAGTTTACGGCAAATGTGTCGCATGAGCTCAAAACTCCGCTCACATCAATATCTGGTTACTCAGAACTCATAGAGACTGGCATGGCGACCGAGGCGGATGTGCACCATTTTGCTACGGAGATACACAAGAATTCCAATAGACTTCTGACACTCATAAATGATATAATCAGACTATCAGAGCTTGATGTATCAGAGGACATTCCGGTGATGGAGAAGATAGATCTTGCGGTAATAGCACGGACAGCCACGGACATGCTGGCGATAAACGCGGAAAAGAATAGTGTGAAACTAAGCTATGAGGGTAGCCACGGATATATATATGCAAATAAGATGATGATGGAGGAGCTTGTATATAATCTTACGGATAATGCCATCAGGTATAATAATAAAAATGGAAGTGTCAGTGTCAGGGTGAATACTGATGATGGAAAAGTTGTTCTCAGGGTTAAAGATACAGGAATAGGAATACCTAAGGAACATCAGGAGAGAATATTTGAGAGGTTCTACAGAGTCGACAAGAGTCGATCCAAATCAACAGGAGGTACGGGACTCGGACTTGCCATAGTGAAGCATATAGTCGCGCGCAACAATGCACAGCTAGACATGTTCAGCGAGCCGGGTAAAGGCACTGATATAACAGTGACATTTGATGAATATAGGAAAGATGGAGAATAATATAGGTGAAATCAATGAATATAGGATTTTGCTGATGTCAAAGAATAAAATAGATGTTATGATAAAAAGGAGCCTGGTGGAAGTGCTGTCTCTTATACACATCTGACGCTGCCGACGA
>URJU01000030.1 GCA_900548315.1 uncultured Coprococcus sp.
ATGTAAATGTAAATTAGACAATTCAAGGAGATAAGTATGAAAAAGAGAGTAGTAATAACAGGTATAGGAGCCATAACTCCAGTCGGCAACACAGTTGACGAGTATTGGAATTCACTCAAGGAGGGAAAGCATGGCTTCGGACCTATCACGCAGTTTGATGCTTCGGCATACAAGTGCAAGCTTGTAGGCGAGGTAAAGAACTTCGTTGCAAAGGATTACATTGATCCAAAGTCTGCAAGACGTATGGCAAGATTCACACAGTTTGCTGTCAAGGCAACACAGGAGGCCATGGCAGATTCAGGACTTGATATGAGCAAAGAGGATGCATACAGAGTTGGTACATGTATAGGATCAGGCGTCGGCTCACTTCAGGAGCTTGAGAATGCATATGGAACCATTCTCACAAAGGGACCTCTTCGTGTGAGCCCATTTGTAGTTCCTATGATGATAAGCAATATCGCAGCAGGTAATGTTGCTATCCAGTTTGGTCTTAAAGGAAAGAGTATAGATGTTGTAACTGCATGTGCATCAGGAACCAACAGCATCGGTGAGGCATTTAGAACAATCCAGTACGGTGACGCTGATGTCATGGTAGCCGGTGGATGTGAGGCAGCAGTTTCACCTATCGGTATATCAACATTTGACTCACTTACAGCACTTACATCATCGACAGATCCTGACAGATGCTCAATTCCATTTGACAAGGACAGAAGCGGTTTCGTTCTCGGCGAGGGCGCAGGTATAGTTATACTTGAGGAGCTTGAGCATGCAAAGGCAAGAGGTGCAAAGATATACGCTGAGCTCACAGGATATGGCTGTTCAAGTGATGCACATCATATCACAGCACCTGAGGAGTCAGGAGAGGGTCCTGCAGTTGCAATGACAAATGCTGTCAAGGACGCAGGCATTCCAATGGATGCAGTTCAGTATATCAATGCCCATGGTACAAGCACACATCTCAACGATCTTGTTGAGACAAGAGCTATAAAGAAGGCATTTGGAGATCATGCAAAGGATATCAAGATCAACTCAACAAAGTCTATGACAGGACATCTTCTCGGTGCAGCTGGTGCCATCGAGGCTATTGCCTGTGTCAAGAGTATAGAGGAAGGTTACATTCACAGAACAAGAGGCCTTATCGAGAGCGAGGAGGAGCTTGATCTGGATTACTGTAAGGAGCCATGTGAGATGGATGTCGATGTTGCAATAAGCAACTCACTTGGATTTGGCGGACACAACGCATGTATCGTTTTACAGAAGTATAAGGAGCAGTAAAAATCATGTTATTTATCAAAAAGAAAGCAAAGGATGCCGAGATACTTGCAGCGAAGGCTGCAGAGGAGACAAAAGCTACTGAGGAAGTTCAGGAAGCACCAAAGATCGAATTTGTAAAGTGTCCTAAGTGTGGAAAAGAAGTTGAGAAGGAAAGAGTTAAGAACGCAAAGTACATCTGTTACGAGTGTGGTTCTTACTTTAGGGTAAAGACCAAGAACAGAATAAAGATGGTTACAGATCCTAAGTCATTTGAGCCATGGTTCGAGGATATGCCAAGCTCAAATCCTCTTGGAACTGAGGGATATGAGGAGAAAGTCGCAGCTGCACAGGCGAAGACAAACCTCAAAGAAGCTGTTACTATAGGAAAGGCAACCATCAATGGTGAGCCTGCAGTGATCGGTGTGTGCGATGCCAGATTCCTTATGAGCAGCATGGGATATGTAGTCGGCGAGAAGATAGCGAGAGCGGTCGAGAGAGCGACAGAGGAGAAACTTCCGGTATTTATGTTCTGTTGTTCAGGCGGTGCACGTATGCAGGAGGGAATTATTTCTCTCATGCAGATGGCAAAGACATCGGCTGCATTCAAGAAACATTCAGATGCAGGTCTTTTGTATGTATCGATCCTTACTGATCCTACCACAGGTGGTGTGACAGCCAGCTTTGCAATGCTTGGAGATATCATCCTTGGCGAGCCAGGCGCCCTTGTTGGATTTGCCGGACCTAGAGTTATAAAGCAGACTATAGGTCAGGAGCTGCCTGAGGGATTCCAGAGATCAGAGTTTCTTGTAGAGCATGGAATCATAGATGGTATAATCACAAGAGATAAGATGAAGGATACCATGTATGAGCTCATAGTTACACATAAGCAGAGACAGGGATATGCGAACTTTGATCAGACTGATGGTGACGAGAAGTTTGATATCAGTGAGATCTTGAAGGAGAGACTCAAGGATGATGAGCCAAAGACTCCATGGGAGAAACTCAGAGGTGCACGTCAGATGAGCAGACCATCGGGATTTGATTATGTGAAGTATATCTGTGATGATTTCCGCGAGATCCACGGAGACAGAACAATGAACGATGACAGAGCCATCGTAGGTGGTATAGGTCATATAGATGGACAGCCTGTAACGGTCATATCACAGGTTAAGGGGGCGTCCATGGCTGAGTGCATGGAGAGGAACTTTGGTATGCCGCTTCCAGATGGCTATAGAAAGGCTCTTCGTCTGATGAAACAGGCAGAGAAGTTTGGCAGACCGATAATAACATTTGTAAATACACCTGGTGCGTTCTGCGGACTTGAGGCTGAGGAGCGAGGAATGGGTGAGGCAATAGCAAGGAATCTCTATGAGATGTCATCACTCAAAGTTCCTGTTCTTTGTATCCTTATCGGAGAAGGCGGCAGTGGCGGTGCACTTGCGCTTGCAGTTGGCAATGAAGTGTGGATGCTTGAGAATGCAACATATTCCATTCTTTCACCAGAGGGATATGCGTCTATTCTCTGGAAGGACAGCAACAGAGCTGAGGAGGCTGCAGAGGTTATGCAGATCACAGCTCAGGATCTCAAGAGACTGAACGTTATCGAACAGGTCGTACCGGAATATGGCGGAGCGGATGACGATTCAGTTCCATATATAGGTAAGTACCTCAAGATGAACATTAAGGAATTCCTGAAGAAATATTCAGATAAAACTCCTGAGGAGATTGCACAGGACAGATATGACAGATTCAGAAATCTTTAATTATTTATAGATATATTTATAAAGAGATATTTAAGGCATTTCCTGAGTGAGAACTTTATTTCGCTGGGAAATGCCTTTTGTTCATGCAAATGTTGAAGAACTACATTTTTTTTGGTACACTTTATCCATGTGGCTTAAAAGCGGGCATGAATTGGAGGATAGTTTATGAAAAAACAGATGAAGGTGACGTTGATCGTGATAGTTGCAGCGATACTTGCAGCGGCAGCTATATATATTGTCAGGTATATTAAGAGTGATAATGATCTGCTGACACCGGTTGGCACAAGGGCGGAGTTCGTTGGTGACACGGATAAGTATCCGTCTATGCTCAGTACAAAGGGCGTGCAGATAGTGAATGAAGAGGGCGAGCAGGTTGTGCTAAAAGGCGTGATGGTTCCTGAATCCCATAGATTATACGATGAGAAGAATTTTAATGAAGATTTCTATAAGAAAGTATTTGATATGGGCGGAAATGTCATCCGAGTTCCGGTTGATCCTGCGGAGTACAAGAATGATGATTATTACATGTGGAGATATCTGGACAGGATAGTCACATGGGCAGGAGAAAATGACAAATATGTCATCATTGATTGGGATTACACAGGCAATCCTATAGATGGCAGCGGAGATGAGATGCCAGACATCTCAGAGAATCCACTTGATTATTCGGCTGAGTTCTGGAAGAATACAGCTGAGTATTTTAAGAATACGCCAAATGTAATATTTGAGATATACAATGAACCGGTTGGAATGAGTGATTCAGAGTGGAAGAGATGTGCGGACAGCCTTATAGGTGTTATAAGAAATGCAGGGGCAAAACAGCTGATCATAGTAGGAAGTCCTGATTATTGTTATGATCTTGGCTGGCTAGATGAGCTTGGTGAGACCAACAATAATACCGCATTTTCTGTGCATGTTTATCCGGACAAGGCATTTTGGCAGAAGTTCCTGTCAGGATATGTGACAAGTTATCCTATTATAGTGACAGAGTGGGGATATGCTGATGATGATGTAGAAGTTGAGAACGGGAAACTTAAGGGTACAAGAAATGTATTTGGAATAAAGTTCTCTTCATATCTCAGAAAGCATGATATAGGCTGGGTAGCGAGTAGCTATGATTATAAGACAGAACCAGCCATGTTCAAGAAAACTTACAGGAATAAGACCAAGTGGGGAGAGTTTGTGTCAGAGCTGTTAAGTGAAGAGGAATAAAACGAAAAGATTTACTAAGGGAGAATAAATTAATGGCAATAAGGATAATGGGAACAGGCAGCTGTCTGGCAGAGAGAGAAGTATCCAATGATGAGTTATCAAAGTATGTAGATACATCAGATGAGTGGATCTCATCAAGAACAGGAATCAAGAACAGAAGGATAGCCGTGACAGAGACCACAACCAGTATGGCCGCTGAGGCTGCTCAGAAGGCTTTGGAGATGGCGGGAAAGACTCCTGAGGATGTAGAACTTATAGTTCTTGCCACGGTGACCCCTGATTATTATACGCCGAGTGGTGCGTGTCAGGTTCAGGCTGCTATAGGTGCTGATAAGGCGATTGCCTTTGATGTGAATGCTGCATGTTCTGGATTTGTATTTGCGCTGAATATTGCAAAGATGTATATAGAGACAGGGTTTGTGAGGAATGCTCTTGTGATAGGCTCGGAGACATTGTCAAAAATCCTTGACTGGAACGACAGAGGCACATGCGTACTGTTCGGTGACGGCGCGGGAGCTGCGTATGTAGAGGAGTCGGACAAGGGAATAATAAGTATTGTTCAGGGTTCTATAGGTAAGAAAGGTATGGTACTCAACTGCGAGAGCAGAAAGACCAACAACCTGTTCATAAATGAAGAGGTAAGACCTGACTACCTGTATATGGATGGACAGGAGGTGTATAAGTTTGCGGTCAGACAGTGTCCAAAGTGCCTTATCGAGGCACTTGACAAGGCTGGCATGACGGCGGATGATGTAGATTACTTTGTACTCCATCAGGCAAATGTAAGGATTATAGAGTCGGTTGCCAAGAGACTCAAGGCACCTCTTGAAAAGTTCCCTACTACACTCGACTATACAGGTAATATGTCAGCAGCAAGCGTTCCAGTACTTCTGGATCAACTTGTGAGAGAGCATGGACTGAAACGCGGTGACAAGATCGCCATGTCTGCATTTGGCGCTGGGCTCACATACGGAGCCGTAGTAATGGAGTGGTAGGTCAGCAGCTGTACTGCCTCAATTCTTTTCTCAGTTCCTTGTAGTTGGGGAGAACCTTCTCCACCTCAGCCCAGAACAATGGTGAGTGGTTCATCTGCTTTCTGTGACAGAGTTCGTGTACCACTACATAGTCGATCAGTTCAGGTGAGGTGTTCATGAGCATGCAGTTGAAATTCAGGTTGCCCGATGAACTGCAGCTTCCCCACCTTGTCTTCTGATGGCGGATGGTTATGCGACCGTATGTAACGCCGATGATTGGCGCGAAGTGTTTTACACGCTCAGGTATGACGATCGAGGCATTTTGAGCCAGCGGGGTAAGTTCCGAGTCTGAAAGAGGTTTGCGTGATGTGTCTGCTGCCTGATTTTCTAAGCGTTTCCGCATAATGGCGAGGTGGTCGGTTATCCATTTATTTTTAGATACCACAAATGCCCGAATCTGCGAATCGGGCATTTTTTGCGGTGCCCGGACCTTTATCTGCAGGTCTGGGCTTATCTCTATACATATTGATTTTCTGTTGCTTCGGATCACGGCGTATTCAAGGTGATTGAAGTTCTGCGTATGGTTGTTATCCATGATAAATTCCTGTTAGTAAAAATTTTTACCTCTCGTCTATAGGCACATAAGGCTTTGGCTCCACAAGGCTTGGGTAAGCAGGTCTCATAATCTTGTAGCTGTTGACAAGTTCCTCCATACGGTGAGCACTCCAGCCGACCACGCGGCCGATGGCGAACAGTGGTGTGTACAAGGCATAAGGAATCTTGAGCATCTTGTAGAGAAGACCGCAGTAGTAGTCAATATTTATACATACACCCTTGTATATCTTGCGTTCCTCGGCAATAACTTCAGGGGCAACTCTTTCAATGAGTTCGTAGAGTTTGAATTCGTCTTTCTCGTGCTTTTCCTCGGCAAGCTTTTCAACGTATTCCTTTATGATGATGGCTCGAGGATCTGAGAGGGAGTAGATAGGCTGCCCCATTCCATATACAACACCTGACTTGTCAAATGTTTCGCCACGAACAATCTTTCTTATGTATTCTCTTATCTGGTTTTCGTCAGTCACATCCGCTACGTTGTTGTGGATATTCTTCATCATCTCCATAACCTTAAGATCACCACCACCATTTAATGGCCCCTTCAGTGAACAGAGGGCTGCCGCGACTGTTGCATATGTGTCGGATCCTGATGATGTCACAACTCTTGTGGTGAACGTAGAATTACTTCCACCGCCATGTTCCATGTGAAGTACGAGAGCAAGATCGAGAACCTTTGCCTCAAGCTGGGTATACTTTCTGTCAGAGCGGAGCATGCTCAGTATATTCTCAGCAAATGAGAGTGCAGGATCTGGCTTATGTATGTAACAGCTCTTGCCGAGTTCATAATGTCTGTATCCCTGAAATGAATATACAGCCAGACGAGGAAATACACTTATGATCATGAGACACTGCTGTAGGACGTTGTCCAGAGATATATCTGTCTCCGATTTATCATATGACCCCAGTGCGAGAATACTCTTGGTCATGTTGGAGATGATATCTTTGGTTGGATTCTTCATGATGACATCCTGAATAAAGTTATGAGGAAGATCATATGCCAGATTCAGGACTTGCTTAAACTTTGCAAGCTCCTCTGTATCAGGAAGTTTTCCAAATAACAGGAGATATGTACACTCTTCAAAACCGTATCTGTTCTCAGACACAAAGCCGTTGATGAGCTGTCGAATCTCGTAACCTCTATAATAAAGTTCCCCCTCGGTTGGGATAAGCTCCTCAGTATTTTGTTTATAAGCGCGGCTTAAAGAGATATTGGTTATACCTGCGTTGATTCCGATTCCATTCAGATCACGGAGACCGCGTTTTACGCCGTATTCTTCATAGAGACTGTTGTCTATTGAGTCACTCTCAATGCAGAGTCCCACACGGGCTTTTGTAAATGAACTAAGATTATTGATTGACATAAAAATGCTCCTTTCAAGTAAGCTTATTGTAAATTATCGCACTTATTTGTCGCTATTGCAATGTGAAATGATTGTGTGCCTGGAAAATATTATGTATAATGAATAAACAGACATTATGATACATGGGAAGTCATGGAGGAGGAAGTACAATTGGCAGACAGATATGATGCGGGTGACAGACGGGAGTCACAAAAAAATAGAACAGCAGGAAAAAGACCGGAGATTAGACAGAGCAGTAAAGCAGCGAGCAGCAGACCGAAAAGTGCAACCGCTGTTCAAAAGACCAGAACGAGTACGGGCAGACCTCTTGAAAAAGACAGGTCTCTTGAAAAAGACAGGTCTCTTGAAAAAGCGGGGGCTGACGCATCAAGAAACAGAAACGCAAACAGAAAGGTAAACAAAACTGTTTCTAATAAGAAAAATGTGCGCCCGTCGACGGGCAGCAAAGGCGGCAGGAAACGAAAACAGAGCAGTAATGTGGTTTTAAATGCAAAGGCTATGTTCATCGCGGCTGTTGTGGTTGGACTTATACTTGCACTTATAGTTACACTTATAATGAGGTCTAGCATGCTGAGGGTCAAACAGATAGAGGAGGATTACAATATAGGTGATTCGTTTGACATAAAGAATTATTTTGAGACGGTCAGTAAAGACGCGGTTTTGGAGTATGATTTAAGTGATTTTGCCCCAGATGAACTGGGAACATATAAAGTGAAATTCACCGTTAGACGCGGCAAGATGTCAAGGAGGAAGACGGGGAAGATAAAAGTAGTGGATGAGGTTAAACCATATATATCCGGACCTGAAGAGATAGATGTGAAGGCAGGCCAGGAGATAAACTGGAGTGATTATTACACGGTGACAGATGAGGATCCTGATATACAGAGCAAACTGCAGTCGGTAAATGAGATAGATACCGGAAAAGCGAGGGCTGTGAGTGCAACACTCACGGTGACTGATTGGGCCGGAAACACGTCAACAAAAAGTATAACGGTTATGGTGGTTGAAAATTAATCAGTAAATTAAAAATGTACAATAAAAAAGAAGTTCATCACCAATAGATGTTGATAGGTGATGAACTTCTTTTTATGATAATGGTGGCCGCTTGAGTTCTTCATCAAGTTCTGAATTATCGACCAAGGTGGTCTTCGTCTTTTTGACCTTATCTTTCTTCTTAACTTTACTTTTTTTATGTATTTTTTTGATAAGAGATACTATCAGCAGAAGGATGACACCAATGCTGATAAGGACAACTGACAGTCCATATTTGTCAAGAAGCTTATCAATAAAATTGTAACTTGATTTCTCCCATAAACCGTCTGCCTCTAAATCTGCCTGTACCTTTGTAAGACAGTACTCAGTTCCTGTACATGAAGGGATGCCAGGTAATCTGTCCGTAATGGCTGTCAGATTAGATGCCTGAGAGTCCGTTACATTAAAGTATTTGTAGGAGAGAGCCTCTTTACCAGTGGTTGTGATAGGATCGTCCAGTCCTAGGTTGATCAAATACCATTTACCGCCGAGGCAAACGGCATTCCAAGCACAGTTGTTGATATAATTCTTCTCTCTGAGCTGTTTCTGGGTATCAGTGGAGTCATCGAGAAGATCTGAATTTTGACCTTCTATGTATAGACATGGAACGTTTATGTAGTCCATGACTGCCTTAAATGCTTTAGCATATCCATAAGATACAGCTGTCTGATACTGTGAACTGAATATGCCATCGGCTGTATATGCATATATGTTCTTGTCTGTTCTTTCAGTTATGTCAGATGCATAGTATACCTTGTTGATGATAGCATTATGTATGAGATATACTTTCTCATAATCCTTGGCATTATCGGCTAGTGTTGCTGCGTATGCCTTGACGGCAAGATCGAAATTGTTGACATATACTGCACGGGTATCACCGTTGGCGTATAATGAGTAACATTCAGCTGTCAAGAGCTGGAATTTCAATTCTCCTGATGATGCAGCCTTACATTCGTAGTTATCTGACATCCAGAAGTATTCTGGATGGTCTGCCAAGACGGCATTCATTACTTTTTGAAGTCCGTCATTTCCAATAACCTCCCAATCCTTATTGCTTATAGAGATGGTGAATGCGGTGTAGTATCCGCCATCCTGATACTGGGCGGTCTGATTCGATGAGTGAAATGCGGCAGCGGCATCGTTGATCTGGTTGTAAACAGTTCTGTATGCATTGTTGTCAAACTGATCGTAGAAATAAGTTTTGCCGTTTATCGTACTGGAGCCAGAGCTGTCACTCGCCGGATTATCGTTTCCCTCGGCATATGCAGTCTGCGCAAATGGCAAAATCATTGTGAGGGTGAGCAGCAATGCTAATAACATCTTTTTCATAACTGGAAACACACTCCTTCTTTTTCTTGTGGAAATTCCCTAATATACTTCATTCAATAATATCACATTATAACATTTATTACCAGTAAGAAACTTGGTTAAATAAGAGAAACGAATGGATTTTTATGGATGACATGTGTATAATGAAGTTACTTTCATGAATTAAAAATGAGAGTGTAAATTTTTATAATATTTAAGGGGGATGGTGATGGCTTCCAGTTGTGATATGTGTGCTCATTATGTATATGATGAAGAAGATGATTTCTCTGAGTGCCTGGTGAATATGGATGAGGATGACTTTGCCAGATTTATTGCCAGAGGATATGATAACTGCCCTTATTTTCAGTTGGATGATGAGTATAAGATAGTGAGACATCAGATGTGATGTTATATAATTCAGAAGTGAGATACCCCAGAATGTAAACAATGATTTCTGTGTACATTCTGGGGTATTTTATGTTGGCAGCAGATCTGCTGTTATCGGTTAAATGATTCAGCCAGTTCTGTGAGATAAATATATCTGTCCAGGAGATGATCTAGTTCTTCCTCAAGCTTTGCCTTCTTCTCGGTCAGCTCGTTCAGTTTGATGAAGTCTGACACGGAGTTGTTGATGTCTGCCTCTGCCTGGGCGATTTCCGCCTCCTTTGCAGCAATATCATCCTCTATAGAGTCATATTCCCGCTGTTCGTTGAAGGAGAATTTTTTCTTGGCTGCCGGTTCTCGTCCCATCTTTTTGTTTTGATCCGTTGCTGCTGGATCACCATCCAAGCCCATGGTTTCTTGAGCCTTTGACGAAGATGCTCTTGGTGCGGAAGATGATCCCGCCATATCGTTTGTGGTGCCTGCGGCACTGTTGGCAAATGATCCGTGGGTTATATAGTAGTCGGTGTATCCGCCCTCAAACTGCGAGATCGCACCCTTTCCGTCAAATACCAGAAGCTTGCGTATAACCCTGTCCAGAAAGTATCTGTCGTGGGATACAACTATGAGTATGCCTTGGAAAGAGTCAAGGTAATCTTCAAGTATACATAGCGTTGATATATCCAGGTCGTTTGTAGGCTCATCCAGGATAAGCACATTTGGTGATGATACAAGGACTTTCAGAAGGTAGAGTCTTCTCTTTTCGCCTCCTGATAGTTTTTCTATGCGCTGGTGCTGCAGCGTTCCGTCGAACAGAAAACGTTCGCACATGGTTGATGCAGACATAAGTCCTTCGGTTGTCTGTATGTATTCGGCGGTTTCCTTGACATAATCCAGTACCTTCATATTGGGATCAAGTGATTCATTTTCCTGAGAAAAATATCCAATACGGACAGTTTCGCCTATGTCTATATATCCTTTGTCAGGCTTGATGTTGCCTGTTATAAGTTTCATAAGCGTGGTTTTGCCGCATCCGTTAGGTCCGACGACTCCAATTCTGTCGGTGCGAAGGAAGTTGTATGAGAAATCCTGTATAATGGGATTTTCGCGTCCAGGCCAGGTCTTGGATATATTGTTTATCTCGATGGTTTTGTTACCCAGTCTGCTGGCGATGGAACTCATGGTGACGGACTGAGTTTCTTTTATGAGCTCCTCACTTGCGAGCTTTTCGTATCTCTGTATATGTGCTTTCTGTTTGGTGCTCCTGGCACGGGCACCTCTCTGCATCCATGCGATTTCTTTTCTTAGGATGTTCTGATGCTTGTTCTGAGTTGCAAGGGCGATATTTTCCCGCTCGGCTTTGAGCATGAGGTAACCTTCGTAGTTGGCGTTGTAGCTGTAAGTTTTGCCCTTGTCTATCTCAACTATCCGGTTGCATACCTTGTCCAGAAAATATCTGTCGTGAGTGACCATCACAAGTGCACCTTTGTAGTTGTTTAGGTATTCCTCCAGATATTCTGTCATGTCGTTGTCCAGATGGTTTGTAGGCTCGTCAAGTACCAATATGTCACAGCTTGAGAGCAGTGCGGCGGCTAGGGCGACCTTTTTGCGCTGACCGCCGGAGAGGGTGTTTACCATGAGGCTTGTATCGTCAAATCCAAGTCTGTGGAGAAATGCCTTGGCATCTCCCTCTATGCTCCATTGGTTTTCCTCATTGGAGTTAGCGGTTATAACGTAGTCGTAGATGCTCACGGTTTCGGTGAAATCAGGAGTCTGTGGAAGGTATCTGATGACCACATTGTTTCCTTTGGACAGTTGCCCTGAGTCGCAAGTGTCGATCCCTGCGATTATCTTGAGCAGTGTTGACTTTCCAGTTCCGTTTACTCCGATGATACCGATCTTCTCCTTTGAGTTTATGGAGAAGTCTGCGTTGTCAAATAGTATTTTGTCTGTATATGATTTTGAAAAATTTTTTATGGTTAATAAATTCATGATGCTGCCGGTGTCCCGGTTATCCTTTCGTCAGAATATAAAAATGTCATATGTGTAGATCAGTATATTCTCTACGCACAATATTGTAAATGCGTGGAAATGTAACGTCAATAAGCATATTGTATATTGAACAGTCGTAAAATGACATGTTCCGCTAAAAAAAGTTAATTGAAAATTAAACAAAAATTTGTTGAACGTTGTTTTGACGGAGAGGGAGATTTGTAAAAAAATATTCTGCAAATTAGGCAATATGCCCAAAAAGAAAGAGAAATCATATATTTTGCTTAAGAAAAACAAGGAAAAAGCACAAAAGGCTTTACAATTTATTGATTTTGTAATTTGCAAAATATTTCAGAAAGTAGTATAAAAGGAACATTGATGGCGATGGACCATGAATGGAGGTAATAAGTATGGTAGAATCAACAGATATCAAGGTAAAGCTCAATTCAGTGGAGCAGGTCAGACAGTTTGTAGAGACTATAAGAAAATATGACGGAGATGTTGACGTATATTCAACAAATCGAAATTATCTTGTGGACGGTAAGTCTATCCTCGGAGTGTTCAGTCTTGGACTTGATCAGGAACTTACAGTCAAGTTTTATAATGGTGCGACAGAAACATTCATAAGCACATTACAGCCGTTTATGCTGGCCGCATAAAGCGACAAAAATACAAGTATTTCCATAAGTATTCGTGGGCGGTATGCATTGACACACTTCATGCGAGAGTGTTAGAATATCCTTGTAAGCGAGCTGGCAATGGGAGAACAGAGCCGTTCGCAGAATAACATATTAAGATATATTAGGGGGCGCAGCCAATGCAGATTACAGAGATGAAAGCTAAAGTGAACACAATGGATGACATCAAGAAGTTTGTATCATACCTTAATCAGTTTCCAAACGATGTTGACGTTTCATCCGCTCAGTATGTTGTAGATGGAAAGTCAATCTTAGGTGTGTTCAGCTTAGATCTTGAGAGACCACTTACTGTAAAATTCCACGGAGAGGTAGCACCGGAACTTCAGGAAAAGCTTGATGAGTTTAAGTGCTGATCTTATAAGATACATAGGAAAGTTTACCGAGAAGAATCAGTAATAAAGAAAAGCAGGCTGCAGATTTTCTGCAAGCCTGCTTTTCTTTTTGCCTAAAGATGTTATGACAGGAGGGATTGATATGGTATATGAATCTGAACAGGGACTTGAGTATCATATAAAAGTCAATGAGGACATGATAGGACGGTATGTGATAATGCCGGGGGATCCAAAGAGGTGTAAGGCGATTGCCGCATATCTGGACGATGCGGAACTCGTGGCGGACAGCAGGGAATTTGTCACATACACGGGGTATCTGGATGGTGAGAAGGTCAGCGTGACATCCACTGGAATAGGTGGACCATCGGCGGCGATAGCTCTTGAGGAGCTTGTGCACGCTGGTGCGCACACTTTTATTCGAGTTGGAACATGTGGGGGCATGCAGACAGATATAGTGGGCGGCGATATAGTTGTTGCTACAGGTTCGGTGAGGATGGAGGGCACATCGAAAGAGTATGCCCCGATAGAATATCCGGCGGTGGCAGATATAGATGTGGTAAATGGACTCATCAGTGCGGCAAAAGACATGAACATACCTGTTCACGCCGGAGTCGTTCAGAGCAAAGATTCTTTTTATGGACAGCATTCGCCGCAGATAATGCCGGTCAGTTAT
Source organism: uncultured Coprococcus sp. (assembly GCA_900548315.1). GTDB lineage: Bacteria > Bacillota > Clostridia > Lachnospirales > Lachnospiraceae > Coprococcus. The sequence continues at coordinate 13,596 of URJU01000030.1, forward strand.
GAGCTCTCAAACAAATGGGAGGCGTGGAAACGAATGGGGTGCAAGGCATCAGAGATGGAATCAGCGGCGTTGTTTATTGTAGGTGCGTTTCTCAGAGTGAGGGTGGGAGCTTGTTTTCTGGTTGTAGCTAATCAGGAGAGAGCTGCAGCAGGACTTCCGAATCCTGAGGTCCATGATACTGACAGAGCTATACAGGTGGCGGTGAATGCCGTAAAACGACTGATAGAAGAGGATAGAGAGAGGGAATAATGCAGAAATAAAAGATAAAAGCAGAAAAAAACAGAAAAATCCGTACATGGGGGAAAATATCTGCTCCATGTACGGGATTTTTTAGAATTTGAACACTCTGCCTATGTCTGTTTTGTAATTTTCGAGGTAATCTATGATTGCGTCAGCGTCATCCATCACTGTGTATATCTTGTTGGTGGCATCTGTCATGAATCCCTTACAGGCGGTCTCCTGCATCATGGTAAGCAGGGGCTCAAAGAAACCATTTTGATTGTATACTACTATGGCTTTGCCGTGACGGCCGAGCTGTTTTAAAGTCAGTATCTCGAAGAACTCTTCAAGGGTTCCGATTCCGCCCGGTGTCATGATAAAAGCATCTGCCCTATCTTCCATTATCTGTTTTCGCTCTCTCATGGTTTCTGTGGTTATCAGTTCAGTGACATGTTCATAAAGTATACCGTCCACATTAAAAAATGCCGGGGCCACACCTATTATAGCGCCGTGCTCGTCGTGGACACCTCTTGCGACTGCACCCATCAGACCATTTGCACCTGCACCATAGACGAGGGTATGCCCGCGCCTGGCAATCTGTCTGCCGAGATATTCTGTCTGTTCTATATAAGAGCGGTCGATCGTGTTGCTTGATGCTCCGTATACGCATATATTCATAAAAATCCTCCGAGTTAGTGTATTACATTATATTTATTCTGCTGATTGCGATTTAGTATCTAGTATAAATAAAAAAGGGGCATTATTAAAGTCGGAATTTGTAAAATTTCGCAAAAATGTGTGGAATATAAAAGTAAAGACTGCCGCAGCATGGTGTGTAAAACACCGGCTGTGGCAGTCTTTATAAGATTGCATATGAATATCAGATATAGTTATATTGGTTTATAACATTTCTACAACCTGACTCAGAACGGCGGTCTCTTTCTCTTTTGCGCTCATGAGATACTTCTCGAATCTGTCCATACAGTCAACCTTTCCTGTGATAGAAGTCTTGATGAGAAGGTTTCTTGCTGTGAGCATGAGATTCTCAACCTCCATGTAGGCATTGAGGATGTCTCCGTTAAACTCAAGATACCCGTTGTCCATCATATACTTCAGTCTCTCCATCATGAGAACCTTGTGATCATATAAAATGTGAAGCGCACGGATATCAAAATCAGGATCTTCAGCAGACAGCTGCTTGCCGATCTGTTTGAGAACCGCGTCGTATACACTTACGCCAAATACTGTGTCATTGAAACGGTTTCTCATCATACGGAAGTGGTTCTTGCTGTCCTTGGACTCAAGATATTCGATGAGAGTGTCCTTTATGTATTTGGTATCAAGCTCGTAGTAGGTCTCTGCAAGATTCTTCTGTATCACATATATACCACGGCGTCCCTTATAATCATCTTTGAAGATGTGATCCTCTGCGGCTGTGATGGTGTTATATCCGTTTCGTACATCGGAGTATGAAACGGTTGAATATGAATAGTGTTCGCCGAATGTAAAGTCACCTACATTGAACTCCTGCTTTTCGTCATCGTATCCGTAGATGAAAAGCTCGTGAGGGAACTTGTAGTCGGCGCCTGAATCGCAAAGGATCTTAGCCTCGTCAAATACACCGTACACATATCCGCCGAGATTGATAGTCTTTTTGATAAAAGTGAGAATGTCTCCGCAATAACTCTCTACCTGCTCTTTGGTCATGAGAGAGAAGAGCAGATAAGGACATTCCTTGAGTGAACTGCTTCCCGGCATCATATCAGCCAGCAGCATCTCGTCTCCTGTGAATATCTCTTCGATGTTGTAACATCTTAACTGTATATAATTGCTGAAGATCCAGTTCTTGGCCTTCTCATCGTCCCCAATGATTGAGAAGAGTGTGGCATGCCACTGCCAGGAAGTGATCATCGGATAGCTAATTGGCAAAACTTTTTTGCTCATGTGTTTATTACCTCCATTTCGTGTTCAGACTGCAAGACTTTAGTTGACTTTTGCCTCTACAGCTTTGATCATGTCATTCATATCATAGTATAGACCGAGCGCGAGTTCAGAATCGTCAAATTCTATGTTGAATTCATTCTCGAGACCTACGATGAACTGTATGATAGACACTGAATTAACCCCGTAAGTTGTAGTAAGTGGTGCTGTCATATCCAGATCGTCCGCATCTATCTCTGGAAGAACATTAGAAAAAACTGCTAATACTTTTTTAGTTAATGCTTTTTTGTCCATTTCAAACCTCCCATTCGCTAAGTTTTGTTACCAATGCACGTTATCTTTATTTTAATGTGTTTACACATATTTTTCAATGAAATTATTAAATTAGTACAGAAATATTTGTGCATTTTTGCGCCGAATATTAAATCTGTCTCTTATACACATCTGACGCTGCCGACGATAAGGC
>URJU01000031.1 GCA_900548315.1 uncultured Coprococcus sp.
CGAGATTACTACGCGTCTCGTGGGCTCGGAGATGTGTATAAGAGACAGATGCAGCATCTGTCTGGATTTTTTGTCCGCAATATTTGTCACAGAACAGGTATTTATGATATATATGTCTGCTTTTTCTTCAAAATCGACTATATCAGCACCGGCAGCACTGAGCATATCAAGCATGCTGTCCGTTTCCGCCTGGTTAACTTTACATCCCAGGGTCGTCGCCGCAACCGATCTACCTTTTAACATCAATTTTACTCTCCTTATATTGACTTTTGTATTCCATAAAAATATAATAATTACAGTACATAAACTATAATACTTATAAGGGTTAGGAGGACTAATTATGAAAGCTGTTAAGATTTCTTTAAACTCAATTGACAAGGTAAAGAGTTTCTGCAACGACATTGCAAAGTTCGATGCTGAATTCGACCTTGTATCAGGACGTTATGTGATAGATGCCAAGTCTATCATGGGTATCTTCAGTCTGGACATCTCAAAGCCAATAGAGCTTAACATCCACGCTGAGAGTGGTCTTGATGAGATCATGGCAACATTAAAACCATACCTCGCAGAATAGTCCTTATCGGTCTATTTTATATATCGAGTTTACTTATCAATCAAAGATTTCAATTCAAAGAGATGCTTTTCAGCATCTCTTTTTTACTATCTACTACTATCCCCTTGTTCTAGTTCTTTGCCCTGCACATAACTATCTCTGCTGTATCAACAGCCTTACGGTAAAGCGGCTCTATTATTCCTGTAAGTTTCGCCTCCGACTTTTCTATTGCCGACAAAACTGGTTTGGTGACCGGATGTTTTGCCACAAACGTGGTACAGCAATCTTCATATGGGAGTATCGATGTCTCATATGTGCCAATCTTTTCCGATATATCGACTATCTCCTGCTTATCCATTCCTATACAAGGTCTGAACACCGGCATAGTACTCACCTGATTTATGACATTGAGGCTGAATACAGTCTGACTGGACACCTGACCAATACTCTCTCCTGTTATGGTGCACTGACAATCATTCTTCTCTGCCAGTTCCTCTGCGATCTTGATCATGTATCTCTTCATTATTATCGTGAGTTCCTCATGAGGGCAGTTATCATATATCGCCATCTGTACATCTGCAAAATTCACTACGTGTAATTTGATGGCACCTGCATAGTCTGCTACAAGACATGCAAGGTCTATCACCTTCTGCTTTGCCCTCTCGCTTGTAAACGGAGGTGCATGGAAATACACAGCCTCAACTACTACACCTCGTTTTGCTATCATATAAGCGGCAACAGGGCTGTCTATACCACCTGAAAGCAGAGCCATTCCCTTTCCATTCGTCCCAACAGGAAGCCCTCCAGGTCCAGGGATTGTTATAGAGTATATATATGCGACCTTTCTTATCTCCACATTGATTATCTCCTGAGGAGCATGCACATCCACAGAGAGATCCGGATATGCCTCAAGAAGAAAATGACCAAGTTCTGCACTGACTTCCATAGATGTCATCGGATAGGATTTGTCGTTTCTTCTGGTGAACACCTTAAAAGTAAAGTTCTTCCTGTCATACGCCTTGTCCACATAGTCTATAACCTTCTGTTTGAGGTTCTCAAACTCTGTGTTCTCCTCCACAACAACAGGACATATGCCAACTATTCCAAACACTTTCCCTAGTGCGCCGACTACATCCTCATAGTCGTAGTCCGACTTGCACTCCACGAATATTCTTCCCTGCTCTTTTCTTATATAGAAGTCTCCATAATTCTTGAGTTTTCTATTGATGTTCTTGCACAGAATGTCTTCAAATATATATCTGTTCTTTCCTTTTGTACCTATCTCGGCATACTTTATCATAAAAGCCTTGTACTGCATCCTTGTCCTCCTTATTTTTTCCTGACGTACCGTCTCAGAACCGGCAGCAACTCTTTACAGCAGTTAACTGCATAATCTACCTGTTCAATCGTATTCTCTGGCGAAAAACTAAACCTCAGTGTCGACTCAAGCTTTTCAGGCGGAAGTCCTATTGCCCTGAGCGTGCCACTGGTGGAGTGCCTGTTGGACGAACATGCCGATCCGGATGAAACATATACTCCCCTCTCTTCAAGAGCATGCAGCATAACCTCACTCCTAACTCCTTTGAATGTTATGCTTGCTATATGTGGTGCATCACCTGAATTACTATACACATCTTCTATCTGTGTGAGTTCATCGATCAGGTGCTGTTTTACTACTCGCATATGCTGCACCTTTTCGTCAAGATCTTTGTATGTCATCTCCGCAGCAAGAGCCATTCCCGCAATTCCCGGCACATTTTCTGTTCCTGATCTCATGCCATTTTGCTGACCGCCGCCATATATGACCGGTTTCACCTTTACTCTGTCTCTGATATACAGTGCTCCTACCCCCTTAGGGCCATGGAACTTATGACTGCTAACAGACATCATATCTATACCCATTCTGCCCGGATAGATTACGTATTTGCCAAATGCCTGAATGGCATCTACATGGAACAAAACAGCCGGATTCTTCTCCTTTATACGTTTTGCTATATCCTCCACAGGCATAACTGAACCTATCTCATTGTTTACATACATCACAGAAACGATTATCGTATCTTCGTCGACAGCATCGACCAGTGCGCTCACATCTACAACGCCGTGACTATCCACACCTATCCTTACGATCTCAAATCCCAGATCCTCCAGAAATGAAACAGGACTTCCAACAGATGCATGCTCAACCTCCGTTGTGATGATCTTGTTGCCCGCTCTTCTATTGGCAAGAGCTCCTCCTATCAAAGCCATATTGTTAGACTCTGTCCCTCCAGATGTGAACACTATCTCCTTGGGCATAACTTTCATCAGCCTTGCCATCTTCTCCCTGGCATCAGTCACATATCTGGCAGCCTCAACGCCTTTAAGATGGAGCGATGATGGATTGCCGTAATCCTCATCCATTATCTTCACCATCAAATCCCTGACTTCCGGATAAACCGGAGTTGTGGCCGAATTGTCAAAATATGCATCTATATTATTCTCTGCATTTGTTTCCATGACGTTTTCCATGTTATTCTTTGTTGTCCTCTTTTTCTTTTATATACTAATCAAGCTGAAACATGATGATCGACATAACCGCAAGCCCTGCAGTCTCGGTCCTGAGTATCCTGTGCCCAAGAGTTATGCATTCAGCACCTATGGCTTGAGCCTGCTCTACCTCTTCTCGGGCAAATCCACCCTCCGGACCAATAAATACCCCAAGGGATCTGTGCCCACGGATGCCAGATATGATCCTCCTTGCCTGCTCCATTCCTTCTGCCTCTTCGTACGGTATTATATTCATATCCAATTCTTTAGCTAACTCAAGAGCCTCAACAAATGAAACCGGTTCCGCGATCTCCGGTATGATACCTCTTCCGGACTGTTTAGCAGCAGATTCTGCTATTGTCCGATATCTATCAGTCTTTTTGGCTGCTTTTTTCTGATCAAGTTTTACTATCGTTCTGGCTGTAAACACCGGTACGATCCTGTGTACTCCAAGTTCTACCATCTTCTGTACGATCAGATCCATCTTGTCGGATTTTGGGTACCCCTGGAACAATGTAACCTCCACCGGAAGTTCTGCAAAGTTATCATTGATATCTTCTATATTGCATATAACCACATCCGTTCCGATCTGTGCTATCCTGCAAGTGTAATCCCTGCCTCTGCCATCACTCACCACTACATGTTCCCCGATTCTAAGACGAAGTACATTTTTTATATGGTTTACATCCCCGCCGGTAATATTTATATCAGTTCCTACATCTCTGCCGTCTATGTCCACAAAGAATCTGTTCATCTCAGATATGTCCTCTCGTATTCTGCATCTTCACAATTATTTCTGTGTCTCTACTCCGCGTGTTTTTTTGCCACAAAACTTACCCAGTCATTCATGTAGACAGTATCTACGATATCAAAGTTATTGTCAAGCAAAGCCTGTCGGACTTCTTCCTCTTTTATATTTATAATTCCAGAAGATATAAATAGTCCATCATCCTTCATGAACTTTTGGACAACCGCGGACATAGGTATGATAACATCCGCAAGGATATTCGCAACTACTATATCATAGTTTGCTCCGATCGAATCTACCAGTTTCTGGTCTTCAAGTACATTTCCGCATATAAAGCCCACTTCATCTCCAGGAATGTTGTTGACATCTCTGTTCTCACCTGCCACATCGACAGCTATAGGATCTATGTCTATTCCAAGTACATGCCCTGCACCTAGCTTACTGCACACAAATGACAGAATACCGCTTCCGCTTCCCGCATCGAGTATCTTGTCGCCATCCTTCATATACTTCTTAAGCTGTCCTATGCACAATTTTGTTGTCTCATGAGAACCTGTGCCAAATGCAGTTCCGGGATCTATCTCTATAATGATATCATCAGCAGTGGCATCCTCAGGGACATTCTCCCATGTTGGCTTGATGATGATATTGTCATAGAGCCTGAACGGCTTAAAATATGCCTTCCAGTTATCTCTCCAGTCCTCATCCTTCGTCTCACTCTCTGTTATTTTACCCGTTCCAACCGGAATAAATTCCGAAAGTCTCCTTATCTCAGCTGTTACTTTATCCTTCACATCCTGAACATCAAATGTATCGTCCAGGAAACACGACACCTTCGCAGTTCCATCATTTTCCGGCATATCGTCCGGCAGAAGATCTACGAACATGGTCTCCATCTCCTCCTCGGTGAGAGGAATATTGTCTTCTATCTGAACACCCAAAACGCCTTCCTCTTCGAGGAAGGCGCTTATGAGGTCTTCAGCTGCACATGTTGTATCTATTGTGAGCTTAGTCCATTTCATATATTATTTTACCTGCTTTTAATTATTTTTTCTTTCTTCTCTTGTGGTCACCAAATGTGAACGGTCCGGCTGAATCAGTTGCCGGTCTTGTCTCCACAAGTGTAGCCTGCTCATACTGGTTGAGGATCTTCTTCTGCTCCTCTGTGAGTTTCTCTGGCACCTGTACGACAAGTGTTACATAGTGATCTCCTCGCTGTGTAGGGTTCTTAAGGTTTGGAACTCCCTTGCCTTTCAGCTTGATACGTGTATCTGTCTGTGTTCCAGGTGGTATTGTGTAGTCTACCTCGCCCTCGATGGTATTGATCTTGATCGTTCCACCAAGTGCTGCCTGTGTAAATGTAATAGGCTCTGATGAGTACAGGTTATATTCCTGTCTCTGGAAGTTTGGATGACGATCTACCAGAATCGTAACTGTAAGATCTCCTCTCTCGCCACCGTTGATACCCGGCTCACCCTTGCCCTTGATACGGATATTAGTTCCATTGTCTACTCCAGGCGGAATAGCTATCTGTATCTTCTTTCTGCTCTTTACATATCCTGTACCGGCACAATTACTGCACTTATATCTTATGATCTTTCCTGATCCTGAACAATCCGGACAGGTCTGAACATTACGTACCACTCCGAAAAGCGACTGCTGAGTCGTCACGATCTGACCCTTGCCACCGCACTTGCCACACACTTCAGGCTGATGTCCCGGCTGGGATCCTGTTCCCTTACACACATCACACTCGTCCTTGAGAGGCAGCTCCAGCTCTTTCTGAGTACCAAATATAGCCTCCTCAAATCCAACTCTGATCGTCGTCTTGATATTTGCGCCCTTCATAGGACCATTTGTATTTCTCTGTCGGCTTGCACCTCCAAACATGTCTCCGAAGATATCTCCAAAGATGTCTCCCATGTCTGCGAAGTCAAATCCGCCAAATCCACCGGCACCGCCACCGTTCTGATCGAATGCGGCATGACCAAACTGATCATACTTTGCACGTTTCTCAGGATCACTGAGGACTGAATAAGCTTCTGCGGCTTCTTTGAATTTCTCTGCAGCCTCCTCATCACCAGGGTTCATATCCGGGTGGTATTTTTTTGCTACCACTCGGTATGCCCTTTTGATCTCGGCGTCAGAGGCACCCTTGGTAACACCAAGGACTTCATAATAATCGGTCTTTGTCTCTGCCATAGCCTTTACCTTTCATCCTCTATATTATTAAACCTCTGTGAAATCTCCGTCTACCACATCGCCGTCTGAATAATCAGGTGTGCCTGCACCTGTGCCTGCATTTGCTCCAGGACCGTTCTGCTCATAGAGCTTTGAGAACAGATTCTGTGCGCTCTCCATGAGCTTATCCTTAGCTGCCTTGATCTTGTCAACGTCAGCATCACTCATATTCTCTGCATCTGTGCTGTCTATTGCTGCTCTCAGTGCATCAAGGTCTGCCTTCACGCCAGCCTTATCTGAATCTGAAAGCTTATCTCCTACCTCGCCGAGTGCCTTTTCTGTCTGGAATGCAAGTGCATCTGCCTCATTTCTTGCCTCGATGCCTTCCTTACGTTTCTTATCCTGTGCCTCGTACTCAGCTGCTTCCTTAACTGCTCTATCGATATCATCATCTGAAAGTGATGTACCTGATGTAATTGTAATGTGCTGCTCTCTTCCTGTTCCGAGGTCCTTAGCTGATACGTTTACGATACCATTTGCATCGATATCGAATGTAACCTCGATCTGAGGAACTCCACGTCTTGCTGGAGCGATACCGTCAAGTCTGAATCTGCCAAGGCTCTTGTTGTCCTTTGCGAACTGTCTCTCACCCTGTACTACGTTGATGTCAACGGCATCCTGGTTATCCTGTGCTGTTGAGAAGATCTGACTCTTCTTTGTAGGGATTGTTGTGTTTCTCTCGATAAGGTGAGTAGCTATACCACCCATTGTCTCGATTGAAAGTGTAAGTGGTGTAACATCCAGAAGAAGGATCTCACCTGCGCCTGCATCTCCGGCAAGCTTACCACCCTGGATACAAGCACCGATGGCAACACACTCATCTGGGTTGATACCCTTGAATGGCTCCTTACCTGTAAGTCTCTTAACCTCTTCCTGTACAGCGATGATACGTGTTGAACCACCGACAAGAAGTACTTTGTCAAGATCTGCTGCTGTAAGTCCTGCATCAGCAAGTGCTGTGCTAACAGGTCCCTTTGTTCTGTCTACAAGATCTGCTGTAAGTTCATCGAACTTAGCTCTTGTAAGGTTCATATCGAAATGCTTTGGACCATCCTGGTTTGCTGTGATGAAAGGAAGGTTGATGTTGGTTGTTGTAGCTGATGACAGCTCCTTCTTTGCCTTCTCTGCTGCTTCCTTTAATCTCTGCATAGCCATCTTGTCACCTGAAAGGTCGATGCCCTCTGCCTTCTTGAACTCGTCAAGCATGTACTGTGTAATAGCGTTATCAAAATCATCACCACCGAGTTTGTTATCACCGGCTGTTGCAAGAACCTCGATGACACCCTCACCAATCTCAATGATAGATACATCAAATGTACCACCACCTAAATCGTATACCATGATTCTCTGCTCCTGCTCATTGTCAAGACCATATGAAAGAGCTGCTGCTGTAGGCTCGTTGATGATACGCTTTACATCAAGACCTGCGATCTTACCAGCATCCTTTGTTGCCTGTCTCTGTCCATCTGAGAAGTAAGCAGGAACTGTGATAACTGCCTCTGTAACTTTCTCTCCAAGGTATCCCTCTGCATCTGACTTCAACTTCTGAAGGATCATTGCTGAGATCTCCTGTGGTGAATACTTCTTACCATCTATCTCCACTCTGTAATCTGTACCCATATGACGCTTGATAGATGAAATTGTCTTATCAGCATTTGTTACTGCCTGACGCTTTGCAGGCTCTCCTACTACTCGCTCTCCTGTCTTCAGGAAACCTACTACTGAAGGTGTTGTTCTCATACCCTCTGAGTTTGCTATAACTACTGGTTTACCACCTTCCATAACTGCTACACATGAATTTGTTGTACCTAAGTCAATACCTATAATCTTACCCATTGTCTTTTCCTCCTAGAAAAAAATTTCATGATTTTACTTCTCAATTTATTGTGCAGACGCATGAAAAACGCTACACGCGGCGTCTGCATGACATGTCGTCAAGCTATGCTTGATGACCTACGCGCACATCAGTGCGTTTCCATTCTTCACAAGAAATCTCCCACTTCGTGGGGCCTTCTTATGAAAGTTAGTTTGCTACCTTTACCATGCTGAATCTGAGTACCTGATCCTTGTACATATATCCTTTCTGCATCTCTTCAACGATGACATTCTCTTCGTAGTTGTCGTCTTCAATATGCATCACGGCATTGTGATATGTTGGGTCAAACTGTTGTCCCGCACAGTCCATAGGCTTAACGCCTATGCTATCCAATGAAGTCATAAGCTGTTTATATATATTCGCAACTCCTGACTCAAATGGTCTGCTTTTTTCATCCTCAGGTATGGCTGCGAGTGCTCTCTCAAAGTTATCTACTACTGGAAGTAATTTCTCAAGTACTCCCTTCGCACCTATGTCGTACAGTTTCCCTGATTCTTTTTCATTTCTCTGTCTAATATTCTCACACTCTGCGAGAAGTCTTGTATATTTAGTTTCTGCATCCTTGCAGCGCTCCTTGAGTTTCTCATTCTCCTCGCGCAGTGCCTTTCCGCCACGCCTGTTTTCCTTTGCAACATGCTGCGGCTTTGCGGTCTCTGCCTGGTCCTCTGGAACGTTAACTGTCTCAGTTACATCCACCGATGATTCTGAACTGTCTTTTATCTCTGCTGAAGCATCTCCAACTATTGTCTCAGAAGCGGTCTGCTCTGTCTTGACTTTCTTGTCGGATGCATTGCTGTTATTGCTGTCAGCCATTACATATCCTCCTATTCATATTCAAATTCTCATATGCCTAACCATTGCTGTTAAATATATCATCAAGCTCTCCGGTAAGTTCCTTGAGCATTGTTACCACTTTCTTGTAATCCATTCTCTTAGGGCCTATGATTCCAATAGTCCCCTTTGCACCCTCCGGCATCTTGTATGTCGCTGTTACAAGGGAACAGTCTTTCAGGTTTTCATCACTGTTTTCCTGTCCTATGAGTATCTGTATGTCTCCATCCTGCTGGATGACATCCTCCACATGCTTTGCAAATTCTTCCTTATCCTCTATATCCTCCAGCGTTCCCAGCAGCTTTTCAGCTGACGAAGAATTCGCAAGTTCCGGATACTTTAGAACGTTTGTTGCGCCGCTTGTGTACACCTTCAGATCATCTGCCTCATGGATCGCCTCCATGATTCCCTGGAATATTGTCTCCAAGATCTCTGCATATTCTCCTGCCTGCCTTTTCATAGTCTGTATAAGCTCAAGGTTTATATCTGAAAGTGCAGCACCCTGAAGGAATGTGTTGAGCAAAATATTGAATTTTAGTATCTCTTCATTCTTCAGACTGTAAGAAGTCTTTATCAGCTTATTCTTGACTATGTTGCCATCTACCATAATAACTGCCAGCATCGTGGTTTCATCGACCTGTGACAGCTGGATAAATTTCACTGTATTGTTGTACTGTGGCATGGTAACCAGTGTTGCATACTGTGTATTCGCAGCAAGCACCTTTGCTACCTGTTTCAAGAGTTTCTCAAGCTTGTCGACTCTCTGCAGAAGATTCTCTCTCTCCTCCTGATCCCCGGCACGTTCTTCCTCTCTGTCTGCCATAATACTGTCAACATAAAATCTGTAACCGGCATCCGTTGGCACCCTTCCAGCCGATGCGTGCGGCTGACATATATAACCCATCTCCTCCAGATCCGCCATCTCATTTCTGATGGTTGCTGGGCTGACATTCATATCTGCCAGCTTTGATATGGTCCTCGATCCAACCGGTTCGCCAGTCTCAAGGTAGTTAGAAACGATTGCTTTAAGAATTCTGACTTTTCTCTCGTCAAGTTCCATACTATCATTCCTTTTGTCTGTTACTTGTTTTTTGTTTTATTAGCACTCAATATATTCGAGTGCTAACCACTAAACATAATCTAACACCGCCGACCCTTTTTGTCAACAAAATAACGAATCTTTTTGTGATTTTTTTATCTATCCTCTATCAAAAAATCTGCCAGGATCATGTTGCTGACATCTATCCCTTTTTTAGTGAGATGTATTATGCCATGGTCATCTTCAAGGTGACCTGAGGCTGTGTATTTGTCTATGACGGAACCGTAAATGTCGTAGATGGAATGTCCAAAACAGTCGTTGAATTTTTCGGCACTCACCCCGGATATCATACGCAGCCCAAGGAACATATATTCCTCCATCAGTCTGTCTGCATTGAGTTCCTCATCAACTGATCTCATTTTTTCCAGGAGATCTCTTACCTTGCCTGAATTTGCGACGGGATCTCCAAATGTGACAAGATCGTGACAGTTTTCCATTGTATCTATGTACTCACCTATGTCACTTGTGTTTGTATATCTGCGGCCATACAGAAATGATGCCGATCCAATACCGACACCTATGTACTCACCGAGAGTCCAATAGACTATGTTGTGCCTGCACTCATATCCATGTCTGGCGTAATTGGATATCTCATATCTGTGATAACCGCCTGACTCCAAAAGTTTATTTGTTATGTCATACATTTCTCTGTCCACGTCTTCATTCGGGATCTTTGACAGCAGTTCCGGGGAACCGGCAAGCGGTGTACCCTCCTCCACTATCAGACTATACGAGGATATATGTTCTGGTTTGCACCTGAGAACCTTCTCCATCGTATCAAGATAGGAGCGCATGGTCTGTCCAGGTATGTCCGACATGAGATCTATATTGATATTTCGAAATCCTGCCTCTCTCGCCATGTCAAATGCCGCCAGAAACTGGTCGTAATTGTGTATCCTCCCAAGCGCCTGAAGTTCTTCTTTCTGTGCAGACTGAAGTCCTATGCTCATCCTGTTTATTCCATTTGCAATATACTCTGCTGCCTTACGGCTGGTGAGTGTTCCAGGATTTACCTCTATGCTTATCTCAGCATCCTCCGCTATATCAAATATATTTCTGATCGTCGACATTATAACTGTAATCTCATCAGCCTCAAGAATTGAAGGTGTTCCTCCGCCGATATATATGGTCTTTACCTCATGGGTCTCAGCAAGATATGCATAATTTCTGAGTTCTTCGCACAGAGCCTCTATATATTTTTCCCTATATACTCCGTACCCATCCATGCAGGACGCCCCCACCGGAAAGGACAGAAAATCGCAGTAGACACATTTCTTCACGCAGAAAGGTATGTGTATATATATGCTGAGTTCTCTTCTCTCATAGCCCTGATCTGCAACTTTTTCATAGCCTGATTCAGTTTCCAAAATATCTATCATATGATCATCCTCTTTTGTGTTTTATGTATTGACTTATCAACTGTACAACTGAAAAAAGCCGCTATTAAGAATTTTCTTATTAACGGCTTTTCAGTGTATGCTGTTTTGATCTATTTGTATGTATCTTATTCCTCATCAAGTTTCAGCACTGACATAAATGCCTTCTGTGGTATCTCCACATTGCCGACCTGTCTCATTCGTTTCTTGCCCTCTTTCTGCTTTTCAAGGAGCTTTCTCTTACGGGAAATATCACCACCATAACACTTCGCAAGGACATCCTTTCTCATGGCCTTCACAGTCTCTCTGGCGATGACCTTGTTGCCTATGGCAGCCTGTATAGGAATCTCAAACAGATGTCTCGGAATCTCTTCTTTGAGTTTCTCACACATCTTTCTTCCTCTTTCATAGGCCGTATCCTGATGTATGATGAATGACAGTGCATCCACCTCTTCCTTATTGATAAGTATGTCTAGCTTGACAAGATCTGAGCGCACATACCCTTTCATCTCATAGTCAAACGATGCGTATCCCCTCGATCTAGATTTAAGCGCATCGAAGAAATCGTATATGATCTCATTTAGAGGAAGATCATACTTTAGGAGTGCTCTTGTCTCCTCCATGTACTCCATGCTCTTGTAGATTCCTCTTCTCTCCTGACAGAGCTGCATGATAGCACCTACAAATTCCGTTGTCACCATGATCTCCGCAGATACAAATGGCTCCTCCATGTACTCTATGCTGGATGGATCGGGAAGATTTGATGGATTGGTGAGTTCCATAACATTGCCATCAGTGGTGTGAACCTTGTACACTACTCCAGGCGCAGTTGTTACCAGATCCAGATTAAACTCTCTCTCAAGTCTCTCCTGGATTATCTCTAGATGAAGCAGTCCTAAAAATCCACATCTAAAACCAAATCCAAGCGCTATGGATGTCTCCGGTTCAAAGCTTAGTGCTGCATCGTTCAGCTGCAGCTTTTCAAGCGCATCCCTGAGATCCGGATACTTTGCACCGTCAGCAGGATATAATCCGCAGTACACCATCGGCTGTGCTTTCTTGTATCCGGGAAGTGCCTCCGCACACGGTCTGTCCGCCTGGGTAACTGTATCGCCTACCGTTGTATCCTTGACGTTCTTGAGACTGGCTGTTATGTAACCCACCATTCCGGCTGACAATTCATCACATGGAACGAATCTTCCAGCGCCAAATATACCTACCTCGACCACCTCAGCCTCAGCCTCTGTCGCTATCATCTTTATCATCGTTCCCTTGGACACGCATCCATCAAACACTCTGCAGAATATTATGACTCCCTTATATGAATCATAAAGGCTGTCAAATATAAGAGCCTTTAACGGTGCATTTGTATTACCGTGCGGTGCGGGTATCTTTGTCACAATCTGCTCCAGCACCTCTTCTATATTAATACCATTTTTTGCCGATATCCTAGGGGCATCCTGTGCCTCTATACCGATCACATCCTCTATCTCGTTCACGACTCTCTCCGGATCGGCAGATGGCAGATCTATCTTGTTGATGACAGGCATTACATCCAGATCATGATCTATCGCAAGATATACATTCGCAAGAGTCTGAGCCTCTATTCCCTGAGCGGCATCCACCACCAATATGGCTCCCTCGCATGCCGCAAGACTTCGCGACACCTCATAGTTGAAATCCACATGTCCTGGCGTATCTATGAGGTTAAATATGTACTCCTCACCATCACTGGCATTGTAAATGATCCTGACGCACTGCGCCTTGATCGTTATTCCTCTTTCTCGCTCTAGATCCATATTGTCGAGAACCTGATTCTGCATCTCCCGGCTTGTGAGCGTACCGGTCTTCTCTATAATCCTGTCAGCAAGCGTAGACTTGCCGTGATCTATATGGGCAATTATACAAAAATTTCTAATCTTAGACTGATCTATATGCTCCATGTTATCTCTCCACATCCTTATCCTGTTTACGCATTTGACGTTAATATATCATGTATTTATATTTGACTGCAAGAGAAAAGATAAGTTTCTCATTCAGGTTTCTCATTCCAGCAATACCTTGGCAAGCATTGCAGCAAATGGCTCCATGGCATTTTTCGCTTCCTGAACTGTATTTGTCTGAGCGCCTATCTCAGCCAGCATTGCATGCGGCATGAGATCCATATTGTACCTGCTGGTACTTATATAGATTTTCCTCATTATATCACCATAATTTCCCCTTCCCGCCAGATACGTCTGGAGTGCCAGTGCCATGTTGTCAACCTTATTGTCGTTGCTCCAATAATCTACATCGTTTCCCTCCTCATCACGGCACATTCCGTTAATAAGCATGATCTGCGCTGTATCCTTTCCATTGACCTCCGTCACCAGATGTGTGTCATCCGGGACTCCATCCCTGTGGAGATCTATCATCACCTCAATCTCCGGATTCTCAGCAAGTATCTCCGACACGCCTTCCCGGGAATAATCATAGGAAGCATTTCTATCAAGAACACCTGTCATCATATCATACTCTGTGGTGTCGTGGTAAACCGGTATACCATAGGTATCTGTCAGTATGTCCGCAAGCTGCTGTCCAAGCCCAACAACCGTATCATCAACCTCACCGGATCGTGAATCAGCATATGACTCAGAACTGTGTGTGTGATATATCAGTACCTTATATCCTCCGGTACTCATATCAAGCGACATATCCTTTCCCAACAGATTTTCTGCATTGAGCTCATCGCTCTTTACGCACTTTGGATAGGCCGCATTATAGCAATATGACAAAAGTGTATCTGAATCCATTCCAATATATGAACTTGATATATCTGCCATCGCAGGAACTGTGACCTCCGATCCTCTGCCAGTGCCTTTCTCTTCATACTCCCCCTTCGCCTCTGTAGTGTCCTGCTCTGCTGTGTCAAGTTTCCCGTCATTCTTAGCAGGATCAGGCTGATTGTTTATACCGTCACTACAGACATCTCTGACCTGTGTCTCCCAATAGTTTACATAATCTTCAACATCCGTATCCCTCTCTTCTCTGACTTTCCCTTCTGAATTTATATCCGTCCTCTCATAAATGCCCCTGTATATCATCTGCCATAACCTGTCTGCGTCCTCCGTCTGTATAAGTATTCCGGCACATACCATAATAAACCATGCCAGCACATATAATACCTTGTCTCTTATTTTCTTATTCATAACCACACACCTCTCAGAAAAGATCAGCAGCAAATTCTATTATTCAAGTATATGTGTGCAGTAATTAAAACATGACCAGAAACCTCATGCCATTCAAGGACAAACATCCACCATAATCTCAAATGATCTAATCTATTCTATAGGGTAAGTGAATTTATCGCCTCTGAAATAGTATAACTTATCCTTTTCACTAGCTCGTCTATGTTTTTGGGTGTCACAAACATATCTGCCATGTCCTCATCTATCAGACTTCTCGCTATTTGGTATCTCTGTCCCTCTGTGAATTCTCTCATTATCTTTCTGCCATATGCCTCGTTGAATACATCCGCGACCTCATCCAGGGAGTCATCTATGATCGAAGGAACAGATATGACCGTGGGAACTCCAAGTGCAATGACTCTCCTGCCCAGATTGGCAGCGCTCAATGTCTTACGGTTATTTCCAACCCCCGATCCCGGACTTATCCCAGTGTCTGTTATCTGTATGGTGGTGTTCAGACGCTTGCTGCTCCTCGCCGCCAGCGCATCCACAGCTATCACAGCATCCGCATCGATCTTTTCACATATTCCCCTTACTATATCCAGTGTCTCAATCCCTGTCTGCGCCATTACACCCGGACATATTGCACTCAGAGTGATTCCTTCCTTCGGTGTTGGTTCCAGATGTCTCGTTATAAACAGATTGTCCACCACAAGCGGTCCTATGGAATCCGGAGTCACCTGCCTGTTTCCAAGCCCCACAACCAGTATATTGTCACATTCCCCGACAAGCAGTCTTAGTTTCCCGCCAAGTTCATCCCTTATCATTTCGTTTATAGTCTCATCTGGCTCCTTTAAGTGTCTGCTCTCGATAGTTATATATCTCCCCTTTGCCTTCCCAAGACTCTTTTCCCCTGTTTCATTTAACACATCTATCGTGGTCGTCCTTATACTTTTATCATCGTTTATTGATGTCTTTACACGAACACCCTCCATGTCTGTATTTCCTTGAACGCTCTCCCTCATCTCTATCGCAAGATCAGTACGAATCTCCCTGTTCATATCACGCCTCCTAAAACCTGTCCATCTATTAATCTAAAATACCCCCACAGATACCATATTATGTATCTGTGGGGGTATTTATACAATCTGCCCTACAAAGGTGGTCAGCCATCTATCTCTGATCTTCTACATTACTTTGCCTAGTATCCTGTTTATGACTTCAGGATATCCGCATATTCTCATGACCGGTGGATCCCATTCAAGCGAAGCAGTCCTGTAAAAACAAGTCGAAACGCCTACTTCTATCCCACCTTCCATCTCGGATGATCTGACTATTCTCGGAAATTTCTTTTTGTCCTTTACCAGATCCCAGGCTGCATCCTTGATGGTGAATTCTACAATAGGATATCCGCCTTCATAACCTGTAACTTTTGCATCCTCCACATAGGAGAGTTCATCCTTCCAGTACTCTATCGCGTCCTCAATCGATGCAAACATCTCTTACCTCCTGTTTTTAAATCTGTCACTTTCTATACTTTATCATCGGTCCGGCTTTCAGGCAACCGGATTTGTATATATATTATATGGTTT